>DATIOB010000187.1:0-4032 GCA_035473605.1 Conexibacter sp. | reverse complement strand
TCTTGTTCGAGGCGGCTCTGTCCTTCCTGGGAGTGGGAGTGTCACCGTCGACACCGAGCTGGGGCTCGATGATCTCCGATGCAGCACCGAACTTCGATACGCAATGGTGGTACATGCTCTTCCCCGGGCTGGCGCTGCTCGTCACTGTGATGGCGTTCAACCTGCTCGGAGATGGCGTGCAAGACGCACTCGACCCGAGAACTCAACAGTGAACCTTCTTCCGTATCTGTCCATGAAAGGACCCACCATGCCGCGATCCGTCGTGCGGATGCTTCTCGCGGGCCTCCTCTGCATGACCCTCGCACCGCTGCTGGCCGCGTGCGGCTCGGGCGGCGACGACGACGGGGGCGCGGACGGCGGCACGGTCGCCGAGAGCACCGCGAGAGCGGACGACGGCGCCGGCGGGAGAAGAGGGGGCGTGCTGAGAGTCGTCTCCGAGGAGGACCTGGCGGCGCCGCTGGACTCCGGCGCGACCTACTCCAGCGCCGCGTTCAGCGTGCTCGGCGGGACGGTCCGGCCGCTCTACCGCTACGCACCCGAGGACCCGACGAGAGCGGTGCCCGACCTCGCCGAGGGACCGCCGCAGGTCGCACCTGATGGCAGAACGGTCACGGTGAGAATCCGCAGCGGTGTCAGATACAGCCCGCCCGTGAACCGTGAGGTCACCTCAAGAGACGTCAAGTACGCGATCGAGCGCGGCTTCAACCCAGCGGTCGGAAACGGGTACGCCGGTGTCTACTACGGTGATCTGATCGGCGCCGACAGAGCCGACGGCGGTCCGATCGCCGGCATCACGACCCCCGACGACCAGACGATCGTCTTCAGACTCACGCGCGCGACCGGCGCCGTGCTCGCGGAGGCGACGGTGCTGCCGCTGTCGGCGCCCGTCCCGCCGGAGGTCGCGCGCAGATACGACGAGAGACCGGTCGGCGGCGTCAGCGCCTATGCCGCGCACCAGGCTGCCACCGGTCCGTACATGTTCGACGCGAAGCCCGACGGGACCGTCCAGGGCGTCGGCATCGAGCCGGGCCGCAGATACGTGCTGAAGCGCAACCCCAACTGGGATCCCGCGACCGACGACCGGCCCGCCTACCTCGACGGGATCGAGTGGTCGGTCGGCAACGACCCCAACGTCGCCGGCCGGCAGGTGCTGGAGGGCAGCGGCATGACGCTCGGCGACACGCCGACCGCCGCGATCGTCAAGCGCGCCGTGCAGCGCAGCCCCGAGCAGATCTTCTTCAGCCCCGGTGCCGGCAACCGCTACAGCGCGCTCAACACCTCGATCCCGCCGTTCGACGACCCCGACCTGCGCAAGGCGGTCGCGGCGCAGCTCGATCGCGAGCAGATGCGGCTCGTGCGCGGCGGCGAGGTCGTCGGCGAGGTCGCCAACCACTTCCTCTACCCCGGCGTCCCGGGCTTCGAGGAGGCCGGCGGCACCGAAGGGACGGGCGCCGACTTCCTCGCCGACCCGGCCGGCGATCCGGAGCTGGCGAAGAGATACATGGCGGCGGCCGGCTATCCCGACGGCAGATACACGGGCGACGAGACGATCACGGTCGTCGGCGACTCCGGCGACCCGTCCGACAAGAACGCGGAGCTGGTCGACGAGGCGCTCAGAAGCCTCGGCTTCAAGACCAGACTGCAGCTCGTCGACGCCAGCACGATGATGGGCCGCTACTGCGCCTCGCCGAGAGCGAGAGTCAACGTCTGCCCCAACCTCGGCTGGGCGCGTGACTTCGCCGATCCCCAGACGGTGCTCGACGCCGCCTTCAACGGCACCGCGATCAGCATGGTCGACGGCACCAACCCGAACTGGCCGCAGCTCGACG
Source organism: Conexibacter sp. (assembly GCA_035473605.1). Classification (GTDB taxonomy): domain Bacteria; phylum Actinomycetota; class Thermoleophilia; order Solirubrobacterales; family Solirubrobacteraceae; genus Conexibacter. The sequence goes on along the minus strand of DATIOB010000187.1, from coordinate 2,203 downwards.
ATCCGAGAATCAATGCGGCGATGGCGAGAGCCGAGTTGATCGTCGACGAGCAGGAACGGGCCGATGCGTGGGCGAACATCGATCGCATGATCACCGAGACCGGTGCCGCGATCCCATGGCTGTGGGACACGCAGCCGGTCGTCTCCTCGGAGGACGTGCGCTGCGCCAACCAGCTGTGGAACCAGGGGCACTGCGACCTCGCCTTCAGCTCCCTGAGATAGGGCCGCCTCAGCGCCGGCGCGTCCCCGACGGGGCGCGCCGGCGATGATCGGCTACATCGTCCGGCGGCTGCTGTGGTCGATCGTCGTGCTGCTGTGCGTCTGCGCGCTCACGTTCGCGCTCTTCTTCCTGCTGCCGTCGGGCGATCCGGCGGCGCTGCGCGCCGGCAAGAACGCGTCGCCCGAGACGATCGCGCAGATCCGCGCCCAGCTCGGCCTCGACGAGCCGGTCTACACGCAGTTCTGGACGTACGTGAAGGGGATCTTCCTCCACTTCGACCTCGGCTACAGCTACTACAGCGGCGCCTCGGTCTCCTCGCTGCTGCGCGACCGGCTGCCGGCGACGCTGGCGCTGACGCTCGGCGCGGCGGTCCTGTGGATCGCGATCGCGACGCCGATCGGGATCGTCTCCGCGCTGCGGCGGCGGACGTGGGTCGACCGTCTCTTCATGGGCGGGGCGCTGATCGCGATCTCCGCGCCCGTCTACTGGGTCGGCCTGCTCGCGCTCTACCTGTTCGCCGACGACATCGGCCGCTTCCCGCTGCTGCCGGGCGCCAACTCCTACGTCGGGCTGACGGAGGACCCCGGCGCCTGGTTCGGCTCGCTGCTGCTGCCGTGGCTGGTGCTGGCCGGCGCCTTCGCCGGCGTCTACGCGCGGATGCTGCGCTCGAGCCTGATCGAGACGATGGGCGAGGACTTCGTCCGCACGGCGCGCGCGAAGGGGATCCCGGAGCGGCAGGTGGTGCTGCGCCACGGCCTGCGCGTCGCGATCACGCCGGTCGTGACGCTGCTGGGGATCGACCTCGGCGTGCTGCTCGGCGGCGCGCTGCTGACCGAGACCGTCTTCAACCTGCCGGGGATCGGCAGCCTCAGCCTCGACGCGATCCGCTACGCCGACTTCCCCGTGATCCAGGGCACGGTCCTGCTGGCCGCGCTCTTCGTCGTGCTCGCGAACCTCGTGGTCGACGTGGTCTACGCCTACCTCGACCCGCGGGTGCGGACCTAGGCGGTCTCTTCCTCGTCTTCGTCGTCGTCCTCGACGTAGAGCGACTCGCGCGCCAGCTCCTCACCGGCGCCCGAGAACAGCTTCACGTCGAGGTAGTCGGAGCGGTAGGCGTCCGGGGCGATGAGCGTGAAGCGGTAGTCGACCAGCTCGCACTGGTCGACCGCGAGGTCGGCCAGCTCCGCCGTCACGATCGCGCCGTTCTTGACGAGCGGGATCCCCCAGATCAGCGTCATGTCGGCCGCTCTGCCGTTGTGGCCGCGCCAGCTGCCGATGACCTCCTCGTTGAGGTCGATCTGCCAGTCGGGGTTGGCGTCGGCGGTCTCGCTGGTGAAGTCCGCGTGGGCGGCGAAGTCGTCCGGAGCGCCGCTGGCGCCCTCCGCGAAGGAGACGTAGCCGAACAGCTCGAGGCCGGTCGAGGTGCGCGCGGTCGCCGGCACATAGGTGCGGCCGCCGTAGCTGCGGTCCGGGAACCAGACGACCTCGCCGGGCTCGCCGATCTCGTCCTCACCGGGGTCGATCGCGTCGACGGCCTCGAGGAACCAGCTGCGCAGCGTGTCGGCCCAGCGGCCGTAGGGGAGCGTCTCCTGCGGCGGCTCGGCTGCGAAGCGGATGACGTAGCGATCGGTCGGCGGCATGGTCGCGGAGCCTACTGCGCGGCGACTTCGACCAGCAGCGTCACCGGGCCGTCGCCGACCGACTCGACCTCCATCTGCGCGCCGAAGACGCCGCGCTCGGCGCCGAGCCGCTCGCAGACGCGCTCGTAGAGCGGCTGCGCCAGCGCGCCGGGCGCCGCGGCGCCCCAGCTCGGGCGCGTGCCCTTGCGCGTGTCGCCGTAGAGCGTGAACTGGCTGACGCAGAGGATGCCGCGGTCGGGCCCGAGCGGCTCGTTCATGCGGCCCTCGGCGTCGGGGAAGAGGCGCAGCGCCAGGAGCTTGTCGGCGAGCCGGTCGGCCTCGCGCTCGCTGTCGTCGTGCGTGAC
>DATIOB010000186.1:0-11759 GCA_035473605.1 Conexibacter sp. | reverse complement strand
TGTCGCCGAAGTGGTCGAGCAACTGCCGGCGGCGGCAGCGGTCACCGGTCGCGGCGTAGTGCTCGATCGAGCGGTAGGACTGCCAGCGGCGGTCCGCCGCGGCGCGGCAGAGCTGGGAGACGCGGCCGCGGTCGAGGCCTCCGCCGCTCAGCACGACGCGCAGCCGGCCGCCGGCGCTCGGCTCCAGCGTCAGCGCGCCGGCCCGCTCGGCGACGGCGAGCGCGATCCGGTCGCCCTCGGCGCCGGCGTCCAGCTCGACGCCCTCCTCCCCCGCCTGCGCGCGCAGCCGGCCGACGAGCGCGGCGACCTGCTCCGGCGTCACCTCGGCCTCCTTGATGAAGCGCACGAGGCGGCCGAGGTCGGCGCGCGAGGCGAGCAGCACGGCGCGCGCGGGCTGACCGTCGCGGCCGGCGCGACCGGCCTCCTGGTAGTACGCCTCGAGGCTGGAGGGCAGCGCCCAGTGCCAGACCGAGCGCACGTCGGCCTTGTCGACGCCCATCCCGAAGGCGTTGGTCGCGACGACGACGTCGACGTCGCCGCGCATGAAGGCGTCCTGGCGCAGCGAGCGCTGCTCGGCGTTCATCCCGGCGTGGTAGGCGACCGTGTTGAGGCCGGCCTCGTCGAGCAGGACCGAGATCTCCTCCGTCGATCTGCGCGTGCCGCAGTAGACGACCGCCGGGCGGTTCTCCGGCATCTGCACGCCGGCGACGAGCGTCGCCCGCTTGCGTGCGACGCTGCCCTCGCCGTCGAACGGCAGCACGTCGAAGGAGATGTTCGGGCGGTCGAAGCCGGAGCGGACGCGCTCGGGCTCGCGCAGGCCCAGCCGCGCGACGATCTCCTCCGCGACCTTCGGCGTCGCGGTCGCGGTGCAGGCCATCGTCGGCGGGTGGCCGAGGTCGGCGATGACGGAGGCGAGCCGCAGGTAGTCGGGGCGGAAGTCGTGTCCCCACTCCGAGACGCAGTGGGCCTCGTCGACGACGAAGAGGGCGATCGCGCGGGCGGCGATCGCATTGCGGAAGGCGGCGCTCGCGAACCGCTCGGGGGCGGCGAAGACGACCGTCGCCTCGCCGCTGCGGATCTGCTCGAGCGCCTGCCGGTTGGAGTCCGCGTCGCCGCCGGAGGCGAGCATCACCGCCGGGTGGCCGAGGTCGGTGAGGCGGGCGCACTGGTCGCGCATCAGCGCGATCAGCGGCGAGACGACGACGGTCAGGTCGTCGCTGGCGAGCGCCGGCAGCTGGTAGCAGAGCGACTTGCCGCCGCCGGTCGGCATCACGACGAGCGCGTCGCGGCCGTCGAGCGCGGCCTGCACCGCCTCGCGCTGGCCCGGCCGGAAGGTCGCGAGCCCGAGCAGGTGCAGCAGCGAGGCCGGGTCGGCGTCGATCGCGGCGCGGGCGGGGCGCTCCGCAGGCGGTGCAGCAGGAGCCTCGAACAGGGCTGGCGCCACATACGGCTCCTCCTCCACCGGTCCGCCGAGCGAGTCGAGGTAGGCGAGCATGCCGTCGTCGTCGGCGACCGGCGGGGGCGCCGGGCGGGCGGCCTGGGCCGCTCTCACGCGCGCCGCGGCCAGTCTCGCCAGCGGCGTCAGCGCGTCGCGCTCCTCTTCCGCCAGCTCACGCCAGCGGGCGCGCAGGGTCGCGAGCGCCTCCGCCGCGCCGGGCGCGGCCGGGTCGGCGAGCACGGTGGCGAGAGAGCTGAGCGCGCGCTGCACGACCAGGACGGTAGCCGACGCTACTGCGCCGACTCGAGGTCGGTCCGCAGCACGCGTGCGCCGCGCAGGTAGACGTGGCTCGGCTCGTGCTCGGCGGGCGCGTAGTAGTGCACCATCACGCGGATCACGAGCGGCAGCGAGCCCGGCACCGGCACCTCGCGGGCGCACATCAGCGGCACTCTGGAGAGGCCCATCCTGCGCGCGGCGACCGCCGGGAACTGCGCGTCGAGGTCCTCGGTGTTCGTGAAGATGCAGCTGACCATCGCCTCGGCCGTGAGCGCGTTGCGCGACATCAGCTCGCGCATCAGCTCGTCCGTGGCGGCGAGGATCTGCTCGGCGTCGTTGTCGTCGACGGTGATGGCGCCTCGAAGCGCAAAGAGCCGCATGGCGGCGAGAGTCTACGAGACGGTCCGGGCGCCGCGGCGGCCGGTCGTCGCGGGCGCCTTCGCCGTGGGCTCGTGCGCGGCGTCGGCCAGCTCGCGGACCTCTCTCGCCGTCAGCCGGCGCGAGCGGCCGGGCTGCAGCTCGCCGAGCCGCAGCGGACCGAACTGGACGCGTTGGAGCGCTCTGACCGGGTTGCCGACCGCCTCGCACATCCGTCGCACCTGGCGCTTCTTGCCCTCGTGGATCGTGATCTCCATCACGTGCGCGGAGAGCCGCTGGACGCGCGCGGGAGCGGTCATGCCGTCCTCCAGCCGCACGCCCTCGCGCAGCTGACGCAGCGTCCGCTCGGTGATCGACGGGCCCTTGACGGTCGCGCGGTAGGTCTTCGGAACCTCGAAGCGCGGATGCGTCAGGCGGTTGGCCAGCTCGCCGTCGTTGGTCAGCAGGATCAGGCCGGTCGACTCGGCGTCGAGGCGGCCGACGGGGTAGAGCCGGCGCCCCTGGGGCACCAGCTCGATCACGGTGCGGCGGCCGTGCGTGTCGGCCGCGGTCGAGACGACGCCGGGCGGCTTGTGCAGCGCGTAGACGACGCGCTGCTCCTCCCCGCGGACGCGCTCGCCGTCGTAGCGGACGTCGTTGAGGTCGCTGACGTCGAGCGCCGGATCTCTGACAGTGCGGCCGTCGACGTCGATCCGACCGTCGAAGATCAGCTGCTCTGAGGCGCGCCGGGAGGCGACGCCGGCATGGGCGAGGAACTTTGCGAGTCGCACGAGCCTGCCACCATAGAGGTCTGCCATGGATCTCGACCTGCTCGACCGCACCCTCTCTGACCTCGGCCAGCCGGCCTTCCGCGCCAAACAGGTGTGGGAGTGGACCGCCAGAGGCGCCGCCGGCTACGAGGAGATGACCAATCTCCCGGCCGCGCTGCGCACGACGCTGACCGACCGCGTCCCCTTCTCCTCGCTGACGCTCGACCGCGAGATGCACGCCAGCGACGGCACCGTGAAGGCGCTCTTCCACACGCACGACGGGCGGGCGGTCGAGGCCGTGATGATGCGCTACAACGACGGCCGCCGCTCGCTCTGCCTCTCGTCGCAGTCGGGCTGTCCGCTGACCTGCACCTTCTGCGCGACCGGCACGATGAAGTTCGGCCGCAACCTGACGACCTCGGAGATCCTCGACCAGGCGCTGCACTTCCGCCGCATCGAGGAGGTCGACCACTGCGTCTTCATGGGCATGGGCGAGCCGATGATGAACCTCGACAACGTGCTCGCCGCGTGCAGAGCACTGCCGAGCATCGGCATCACGCACCGCCGCACGGCGATCTCGACGGTCGGCTGGATCCCCGGGATCGAACGCCTGACCGAGCAGGAGATGCCGATCCGCCTGGCGCTGTCGCTGCACTCCCCCGACGACGCGCTGCGCTCGGAGATCATGCCGGTCAACGACCGCTACAGACTGGCGGACGTGCTGAGAGCGTGCCGCGACTTCTACGAGGTCAAGCGGCGGATGGTCTTCATCGAGTACGTGATGCTGGCCGGCGTCAACGACGGCTACGCGCAGGCGCTGCAGCTCGCGAGACTGCTGGAGCCGTGGATGTACAAGGTCAACCTGATCCCGTACAACCCGACCGACTCGATCTACGACGGCTCCTCACGCGACGCGATCGAGACCTTCCGCGCGGTGCTGGAGGAGCACGGGATCTCCGCGACCGTCCGCCTGACGCGCGGCCGCGACATCGACGCCGCCTGCGGCCAGCTCGCCGTCAGAGCGGGCGCGGCCTAGCGCGCTAGCGTCGCAGGGGAGCGACCCGCTCGCAGTCGGCCGCGATGCGGTTGCGGCGGGAGTCCCCGCCGATGTTGCGCCGCAAGAAGGTGTTTCGTGCCTACGCGGCCGAGTTGGGCGTGATCGGGATCACCGGCGCACCCGGGCTGTCGTCGTCATCGTCGTCGTCCGGCGCAGGACCGACGTCGGCGCCGAGGGCGCCGAGCGAGTCGCCGGCCGGGACCGCGACCTCGACGCCGCCCGGCCGCTCCGTGCGGCCCTCCGAGGGCTGCGCGGCGGTCGGGACGCCGAGGCGCGCCTCGCCGGCGCGCAGCAGGCGGTCGCGGATGTTGGCGGCGACCTCGGGCGAGGGATCCCAGGCGCTCACGTCGGGCAGGTCGTCGAGCGATCTGAGGCCGAAGAGGCGCAGGAACAGCTCGGTCGTGCGGTAGAGGACCGCGCCGAACTGCGAGCGACCGCCCTCCTCGATCACGCCGCGCTCGATCAGCGTCGCGGCGGCCGACTCGGCGTTGACGCCGCGGATGCGCGCGATCTCCGGGCGCGAGACCGGCTGCAGGTAGGCGACGACGGCGAGCGTCTCGGCCTGCGCGGGGGTCAGCGGCGGCGTGCGCGGCTTGCCGAAGAGGCGCCGCGCGGCGTCCTCGGCGAGCGGGTTGGAGGCGAGCACCCAGCCGCCGGCCAGCTCGCGCAGGACGATCCCGCGGCGGCGCTCCTCGTAGTCGGCGCCGAGCGCGGCGAGCGCGGCGGTCACGTCGGCGAGGTCGGCGTCGGTCGCGTCGACGAGCTGCTCGACGCCGACGGGGTCGCTGGAGAGGAACAGCAGCGCCTCGATCAGGCGCTCCAGCTCGCCGGTGTCGCGCGGCTCAGCGTCAGTCTCGGGCGCGGGCACGTCGGCTTCTGGCACGTCGGTCTCGGGCGCGGGCGGCTCGCCCGCGGGCACGTCGGGGCCGGCCATCAGACCGCCGCCTGGACCTGCCAGGGGTTCTCCTCGCGCGCCTCGACCATGATCTCGGCGAACGGCTCGTCCTGCTCCCAGGTCGCCTCGCCGCGCTTGTACAGCTCCAGCAGCGCCCAGATCGTCACGGCGACGGTGACGCGGTCGGCTCTCGCGACCGCCTCGTCGAAGGAGAAGCGGCCGCGATGCAGCAGCGAGCGCAGGTGTCTGAGCCGCTCGACGACGGTCACTCTCTGAATCGTCACGTGGCTGAGCGAGATCTCGGCGGGCATCCGCAGCATCCCGCCGATCGCCTTGCCGAGCAGCGCCGGGTCGTAGACGGGGCGCGAGTCGTCGAGCGTGCCGCGGCGCAGCTCGGCCGGCAGCGGCGCGTGGCGGAAGCGGTAGCCGGACTGCTCGTCGAGCCGGCGTCTGAGGAACTCGGCGGCGCCGCGGTAGCGGTGCGCCTCCAACAGGCGCGCGAGCAGCTCCTCGGCCGCCTCGCCGGGCTGCATGTCGAGCAGCTCCTCCTCCTCGCCCGGCAGCATCAGGCGCGACTTCAGCTCCAGCAGCGCCGCGATCAGGACGAGGAACTCGGTCGCCAGCTCGAGGTCCAGCTCGCCCTTCGCCTCGAGGAAGTCGATGTACGTCAGCACGACGTCGGCGAGGTCGACCTCGAGCAGGTCGACCTCCTCGCGCAGGACGAGCGTCAGCAGCAGGTCGAACGGCCCGGCGAAGACGTCGAGGTCGAGGTCGAGATCAGCGGCACGCATCGGTTCAACACGCTAGCGACAGCACCCGACGCTGCCGCGCGCGTACGCGCCGATGCGCTCTTTTCCCCTGCATCCGCCGATCTTCCTGTCAGGCTCATGACCATGAACGCCACGCTCAAGCACCGCGTCGTCCAACCGTTCCAGCGCAAGCTCCTCAACCCGCTCGTGAGATGGGCGATCGAGAAGGGCTACGCACCGGCCAGCTACGCGCTGCTGGAGACGACCGGGCGCAAGAGCGGCGAGGCGCGCCAGACGCCGGTCGGCAACGGCCTCGTCGGCGAGCAGTTCTGGATCGTCGCCGAGCGCGGCGCGAGAGCGGCCTACGTGCGCAACATCGCGGCCGATCCGCGCGTGCGCGTGCGGATCCGCGACGGCCGCCGCCAGGTCTGGCGCAGCGGCACCGCGACGCCGCTGCCCGACGACGACCCGATCGAGCGCCAGCGCTGGCTCGGCGAGAGCGGCCCCGGACGCGCCTCCAACGCCCGCGCGGTGCGGATGTTCGGCAGCGAGCTGATGACGGTGCGGATCGACCTCGATCCGCTCTGAGCGGGCCGTTACCGGCGGACCGGGCCGACGCCCATCAGCTCGCGCACGTCGGCGAGCGTCTGGGTCGTGATCGCGCGCGCCTTCTCGGCTCCCGCGGCGAAGATCGCCTCGAGGCCGGCCTCGTCGGCGCGCAGCTCGGCGTAGCGCTCCTGCACCGGCGCCAGCCGCTCGACGACCGCGGCGGCCGTCGCGACCTTGAAGTCGCCGTAGCGCGCGTCGGCGAACTCGGCCTCGACGGCGTCGAAGGAGGTCCCTCTGACGGCCGCGTAGATCTCGATCAGGTTCGCGATCCCGGGCTTCTGCTGGCGGTCGTGGACGATCTCGGCGCCGGAGTCGGTCACCGCGCGCTTGAACTTCTTCTCGATCGTCTTCGGCTCGTCGAGCACGAGCACGGTGCCCTGTTCGGTCCCTCCGGTCGTCGACATCTTGCGCGTCGGCTCCTGCAGATCCATGATCCGCGCGCCGACCTCGCGGTAGACGCCCTCCGGCACGACGAGCGCCTCGCCCGCCGGCGCCTCGGGCGCGAAGCGGGCGTTGAAGCGGATCGCGATGTCGCGCATCAGCTCGACGTGCTGGCGCTGGTCGTCACCGACCGGGACCTGCTCGGCGCGGTAGGCGAGCACGTCGGCCGCCATCAGCACCGGGTAGGTGAAGAGCGAGGCGGAGACGAGGTCGCGCTGGGCGCCGGCCTTGTCCTTGAACTGGTGCATGCGGTTGAGGTCGCCGAAGGCGGTCACCGACGCCAGCAGCCAGCTCAGCTCGGTGTGCTCCGGCACGTCGCTCTGGCGGAAGAAGATGCAGCGCTCGGGGTCGAGGCCGGCCGCGAGCAGGATCGTCGCCGTGTCGTAGACGGCCGTGCGCATTCTCGCCGGCTCGTACGGGACGGTCGTCGCGTGCAGGTCGACGACGCAGTAGATCGCCTCGCCGCGCTCCTGATGGTGGACGTAGGGCTCGATCGCCCCGATGAAGTTGCCGAGGTGCTTGCGACCGGTCGGCTGGATGCCAGAGAAGATGCGCACGGCCGGAAAGCTACCGGTCCGGCGCCGGGATCTCCGTTCCGATCCGCTCGTCCGGCGGACCCTCCGGCCAGTTCGCGACGATCGTGTCGACGATGCCGCCGCCGGCGATCGCGGCGATGCCGGGTGGGACCTCGATCGAGGAGTCGAGGCGGGCCGCCGCCAGCATCGCGGCGACGAGCGCCTCCGCCAGCACCGCGACCATCTGCTCGGCGGTCACCTCGTCACGCGCGATGAACTCGCGCGTCGCCGCCTCGACCGCGCCGATCCAGGCGCGCGCCGCCGCACGCGCGAGCGGCGAGTCGGTGCTCGCGCCGGGCATGCCGGCGAGCACACGCTCGGCGAAGGCGTCGCGGTCGCGCGCGACGATCGACGCCAGCTCCTCGTCGGTCGCGGCGACGCCGAGCAGCAGCACGTGCGCGTCGGCGTGCTGCTCGATCCCGGCGAAGTGGCGCCGCAGGCCGGTCAGCAGCTGCGCCGTCGGCGGCAGCGCGAGATCGGGCTCGATCGACTCGTGCAGCCGCTGCACCGCCTGCTCGACGCAGGCGACGTAGAACTCGCGCTTGCCCTTGAAGTAGTGGTAGAGCAGCCCGCGCGAGACGCCGCAGGCCGCCGCGATCTCGTCGATCGAGACCTCCTCCCACGAGCGCGCGGCGAACAACGCGACGCCGGCGTCGAGCAGCTGCTCGCGGCGCCGGTCGACGTCGAGGCGGGTGCGGGGGACCGAGGAGCGCTCCACGCCGCGAGTCTACGCTCGACAGCGCTATTGGACTCTGATTCAATAGTCCCATGGCCACGCTCGCTCCGCTGCCCGCCGACGCCGACGCGCCCCTGCTCGGCGAGGCGCCGCCCTCCCCCGCCGGCCCGCTCGCCGCCGACAACCATCGACCCGTCGCGCTGCCGCCGGCGATCCCGCTTCCGCGCGCGCTGCAGACGCTGCGCTTCAGCGTCCGCCAGATCGAGTTCGTCTTCCGCTGGCGGCGCGAGCTGGGCGAGACCTTCCGCTTCCGCGGGATGCTCGACGACGAGGTGGTCACGATCACCAGTCATCCCGATCACGTGAAGTCGCTCTTCACCGCCAGACCGGAGGACGCGCCGTCGCTGACCGGCGAGTCGCCGCTGCGGCCGATCGTCGGCCCCAACTCGGTGCTGACAGCGATCGGGCCGCGCCACATGCGCCAGCGCAAGCTGCTGCTGCCGCCGTTCCACGGCGAGGCGGTCGCGCGCTACGCGCAGATGATCGCCGAGGCGGCCGACAGAGAGATCGACACCTGGCCGCTGCACGAGCCGATCGAGCTGGCCCCGCGGATGCAGGCGATCACGCTCGACGTGATCATGGCCGGCATCTTCGGCGTCGAGGGGCTGCCGGAGAAGGGCACGCCGGAGCGCAGCCTGCGCGACACGATCCGCTGGGCGGTCGGGCTCTCCGTGCGGCCCGAGGCGCAGCTGTTCGAGCTGATCAACATCAACCGCGAGGAGGCGGCGGGGCCGCTGAAGAGACTGCTCGCCTACCTCGACAAGCAGATCTACGCGGTCATCGACCACCGTCGCGAGGCCGGCGACGCGGCCGCGCGCGCCGACATCCTCTCGCTGCTGCTGCAGGCGACCGACGAGGAGGGCACGCCGCTGACCGACAGAGAGCTGCGCGACGAGCTGCTGACGCTCGTGCTCGCCGGTCACGAGACGACGGCCAACTCGCTCGCCTGGGCCTTCGAGCGGCTCGTGCGCACGCCGGCCGCCTACGACCGCCTGCGCGACGTCTCGCGCTCAGGCGACGCCGCCTTCGCCGACGACGACGGCTGGATCGAGGCGACGATCCACGAGACGATGCGCTCGCGCCCGGTGATCCCGATCATCGGCCGCCGCGTCCAGAAGCCGTGGCAGTTCGGCGAGCACGTGCTGCCGGCCGGCTCCTCGGTCCTGATGAGCATCCTGCTGCTGCACCACCGCGAGGACGTCTACCCCGACCCGTTCGCCTTCCGGCCGGAGCGGTTCGTCGGCGTCAAGCCCGGCACCTACACGTGGATCCCGTTCGGCGGCGGGATCCGCCGCTGCCTCGGCGCGACGCTCGCGATGGCCGAGCAGCGCGTCGTGCTGCGCGCGATCGCGCGGCGGACCGACCTCGTCGCGGTCGACGCGGCGCCCGAGCGCGCCCGCCACCGCAACGTCACGATGATCCCCGCGCTCGGCGCGCGCGTCGCGGTGACCGCGCGCCGGGCCGGGTAGCGCGCCGCCCGCCCGCGCCACCCGCCACCCGCCTCAGCCGCTGGCGATCTGCCCGCGGCGCTCGATCCGGCGCACCGTCGCGCCGCCGAGCGCCTCGGGCGCGCTGCGCAGCGTGTCGGCGGCGGCGAGCGGGCCGAAGCCGAGCCCGATCGTCTCGCTCAGCTCGGCGATCGGCAGCTGGTAGAGGTTGAACTCGTCGAGCCCGAGCGACTCGACCTTCGCCTCCAGGTCGTCCTGCGTCAGTACGAACGCCTTCGCCTTCAGCGTGCCGCCCTCGACGTAGGCGATCACCTTCCAGAAGGAGCGCGGCACGAGCACGCCGAGGTGGGCGAAGTCGTTGTCCTTGAAGATCGGCCCGCCGAACAGGCTGATCCGCAGCGCGTCGACTCTGACGCCCGCGTAGATCTCCTCCTCCAGCTCGCCCCACAGCCCCTGCTTGCTCGACTGGTTGAAGTCGTCGAGCTGCGGCGTGATGTTGGTGAAGAAGAACGAGTCCTCGTTGGCGCGCTCGGCTTCCGCGCGCGTGCCCCACAGCAGGTCGGCGCGGCGGGCGCTGTGACCGCGGTCGAGGCGGTTGTTGCGGTAGAGCGTGTCGTCGACCTGGTATCTGCGCTCGTAGGCGTCGTCGAGCACGAACGGGATGCCGTCGCGCGAGAGCTGCGTGAGGCCGTCGCCGTCGATGTTCCACGCAACCCAGCGGCAGAACCGGCGCGCGGCGCTCATCGCCAGCGAGAAGTGCGTGTAGTGGCGGACGGTGTTGCCCTCCTTCGTCGGCGCGTAGTCGGCGTCGACGTGCGCGGCGGCCGCCGGCAGGTCGATCGCGTGGCCGGGCAGGAAGTCGAGGTCGTATCCGCGCTGCAGCTCCTCCCTGACGAGGACCGGCCCCGGCACGTCCGGCGCCAGCGGCTCGATCTCGAGCTTTCTGAAGACCGACGAGGCGTAGCAGGCGACGGCGTGCTCGTCGGGGTCGAGCGTCGTCTCGCCGGCGAAGTGGAGGCCGAGCATCATGTCGCGCGGCTCGCCTCTGCCGTCGACCGCCATCCACGCCGAGCCGGAGTCGCCGCCCATCGAGATCTCGCCGTTGTCGGCGGGATGGTCGGGATCGGGACCGATCTCGAAGCCGCCGACCTGGTGCTCGACGTCGTCGTCGCCGTAGGCGATCTTCGTGATCGTGTGCACGCGTGTCACGAGCCCGCGCGTGACGGCGGTCGTGCGGCCGGACTTGACGACCCGGTCGCCCAGCTCCGGGTCGCCGAGCTGCCGCACCGCGACGCCCAGCTCCAGCAGCTCGTCGCCGGCCTCGCGGCCGACGAGGCTGGCGATCGCGCAGTCGCCCGCGAGCCCGACGAAGCTGCGCTCGAGTCTGCCGCAGACGTTGGCGGCCACGCGGTTGTCGTCGAACGGGCCGGGCTGCACGATCGCGTCGCCGAGCTGCCCTTCGGTCCCGTGGAGGACGTGCCAGTTCGACAGCAGGCGCGGCGCGCCGGTGACGCTGTCGGCGGCGAGACAGCCGAGCGTGCCGGCGGTCGAGGCGACGTGGCCGATGCTGACGCCGGGGACGATCGGATCGATCCGCCGCTTGCGCTCGGCGACCGCCTCGACCGTCACCGCGACCGGCTGCACGTGGTAGTCGCGCTCGATCACGTCGGTCGGCAGCTCGATCCCGTTGACGGAGATCGTCGGCGGGATCGGTCTGCTGATCGCGTCGACCGCCTCCGGCGCGACCTTGCTGGAGACGGTGAACTGGATCGCCAGCTCGCCGGTCGAGACGCCCCCTCTGAGCTTGTAGCCGAGCCCCACCGAGGTGATGTTGGGATCGCTCAGGTAGCTCTCCGCCACCTGCCGCACGACGGCCTCGGCCGTCGCTCTGTCCTGCAGGACGCTCTCGCCCATGTCGACTCGCTCCTGGTCCCCGAGCAATCAGTACGGAAAACCAGAGTAACGAGCGACTGCGGGACGGCAAGCGGGCGGCGCAGAGCTGGCGCGCGCGCCCCGGCGCGGCCGTCGCGCTCGGCGCGCGAGCGCTCTACCCCACTTCGAGCGGCAGCTCCGGGTCGGCCGTCCACTCCGTCAGCGAGCCGTCGTAGAGGCGCACGTCGTCGCGCCCGGCGAGCGCGAAGGCGAAGATGTCGACGGTCGCCGAGATGCCGCCGCCGCAGTAGGCGACGACCGGCTCCTCCGGCCGCGCGCCGGCCGCGCCGAGCGCCTCCTGCAGCTGCGGCAGCGGGCGGAAGCGGTTGCTGCCGGGGTCGATCAGCGTCGCGTGCGGCAGGCTGACGCTGCGCGGGATCCGCCCCGGCCGCGCGTAGGAGCTGGGCCCCTCGCCGCGGAAGACCTCCGGCGAGAGCGCGTTGACGAGGCAGGCCGGCGCCTGCCCGGCGGCGATC
>DATIOB010000185.1:0-13663 GCA_035473605.1 Conexibacter sp. | reverse complement strand
TGCACCGCCGCTGGGACGACGCCGCGCGCGCCGCTGAGGGCGCTGTCGTGCCGGCCGCCGGCTTCGACTACGTGCCCGGCGACCTGATCGCGGCGTTGACGGCGGAGGGCCTGGAGCCGCTGCGCGACCTCACGATCGCCTACGCGACGCGCGACGTGCGCCCGACGCGCGGCACGACGCGCACGGCGCTGGAGCAGGCGCGCGACGGCGGGCTCGTCTACAGCGAGGGCGACTGGCGCCCGGCGCCGCTGAAGACCGCGCGCGCCCGCTTCCGCTTCCCCGACCCGATCGGCTGGCAGCCGGTGATGCGCTACCCGTCGGGCGAGGTCGCGATGGTGCCGCGCCACGTGCGCACGCGCCGCCTGACGACGCTGATGACGGTCGAGACGCTCGTCGGCAGCGCCGCCGCAGCGCCGCTGGTGCCGCTGCTGGTGCCGGCCTTCACGCTCGCGCTGCGGACGCCGCTGGGCAGCCTCCTGCACGCCGCCGTCGACCGCCTGCCGGAGGGCCCGCCGGAGCAGCAGCGCCGCGCCGCCCGCTTCACCGTCGTCGCGGTCGCGCACGGCGAGGACGGCCGCTCGCGCGCGGGCGTCGTGCGCGGCGAGGACGTCTACGGCCTGACGGCGGTGACGGTCGTCGAGAGCGCGGCGCGGATGCTCGAACCGGGGTTCGCGGCCGCCGGGGTGCTGGCGCCCGCGAGCGCCTTCGACCCCGCTTCGTTCCTCGACGCGCTCGCTCCGGCCGGAATCAGCTGGGAGCTGGATCCGGCCTAGAGCAGCGCGCGCAGGGCGGCGAGCGCGTCGCCGTCGGCGGTGCGGCGGGCGTGGGGGATCAGCGCAGCGAGGGCGTCGGTCGTCTCGACGAGATGGGGCGGCGTGGCGCTGCGCGTCACGAGCGCGACGGGAACGTTGACGGCGCGCAGCTCGCGGCGTGTCACCGGCCAGCTCGCGAGCCCGCCGAAGTCGGCGAAGAAGGCGCGGTGGGCGGCTCTGACGGCGTCGTCGGCGCCCGGCCGCCAGGCCTCGACGGCGCTCGCCGGGCCGCCGTCGCGCAGCGCCGCCTCCAGCAGCGCCCGCTGCTCGGAGAGGACCGCGGTCGCCGCGTTGGAGAACTGGTAGGCCGGCGGTTCGACCAGCACCGCGCCGCGCAGCAGCCCCGGCAGCCGCACGAGCAGATCGAGCACGATCAGCGCGCCGAAGCCCTCGCCGACGGCGAGCGGGCCGGCGTCCGCAGGGCTCGCGTCCGCCGCGCCCGCGCCCGCGCCGGCGTCGGCCGCGTCCGCGCCCAACCGCTCCAGCACCGCGCGCGCGTCCTCGGCCTGCTCCTGCACCGTCGTGCGCTCGTACGGCTCGGGCGCGCCGCTGGCGCCGTAGCCGCGGCGGTCGTAGGCGAGGGTGCGCACGCCGTCGCCGAGCGCGGCGACGAGCGGCTCCCACGCGCGCCCGTCGGCGGCGAGGTCGTGCACGAGCAGGACGGTCGGGCCCGCGCCGCGCGGGTCGGCGGAGAGCGCGACGCCGGCGCCTTCGACGGTCTCGGTCATCGGCCGGAGACTACGCCGTCCCGCCGTCGCCGGCGCGGCCCGCGGGCGCCCTCCGCCTGCGCCGTCCCGAGCCGGCGGGCACGGGGGAGTAGGATCATTGGCATGGAAGGCTTCGGAGGACTTTTCGGCGATCCAGACGAGCTTCAGCGCAAGATGGCGGAGTTCGCGGACCAGATGCAGGGCGCCCAGAGACTGGCGTGGGCGGACAACGCGATCAAGCTCGCGGTCGACCTGACGGTCGCGGCGGTCAACCGCGTGAACATCCAGGGCACGACGGAGGAGCAGGCGCAGCAGATCCGCAGCGTCATGGCCGTCGTCTTCCCCGAGGCGGTCACGCTCGTGCGCGAAGCACGCCAGGGCTTGCAGTAGCGCCCGGCTCCTCTCCCGCGCCAGCCGGCGGAATCCCGTTTCCGCCCGCAGACGGGTACAACTCTCGGCGGGCACGCAGGACGAGAGAGGAGCGAGATGGCAGGCACCGCAGCAGGAGACGGCGAGACACTCGAGCACGAGCTCGACGAGATGCTGGAGATCGAGCGGTTCGATCCGCCGCAGGAGTTTCGCCGGGAGGCGCTTCTGACCGATCCCGCGATCTACGAGCGCGCGGCGGCGGATCCGCAGTCGTGGTGGGCTGAGCAGGCCCGCTCGCTCGACTGGTTCGAACCGTGGGAGACCGTCCTCGACGACAGCGACCCGCCGTTCTACAAGTGGTTCACGGGCGGCAGGCTGAACGCCTCCTACAACTGCCTCGACCGCCACGTCGAGGCCGGCATCGGCGACCGCGTCGCCTACCACTGGCGCGGCGAGGAGGGCGAGCGGCGGGACGTCACCTACGCCGACCTGCTCCGTGACGCGCAGCGCTTCGCCAACGCGCTGAAGGACCTCGGCGTGCAGCAGGGCGACGTCGTCGGGATCTACCTGCCGATGATCCCCGAGGTCGTCGTCGCGATGCTCGCCTGCGCCCGCATCGGCGCGCCGCACAACGTCGTCTTCGGCGGCTTCAGCGCCGAGTCGGTCAAGGAGCGGATGGAGTTCTCCGAGGCGAAGGTGCTGATCACCGTCGACGGCGCCCGCCGCAAGGGCAAGACCGCCCCGATCAAGGCGACCGTCGACGAGACGATGGGCGACCTCGACAGCTTGGAGACGATCGTCGTCGTCAGACACGCCGGCCTCGACGGCGTCCCGATGAGCGACGGCAGAGACGTCTGGTACGACGAGGTCTGCGCCGCCGCCGATCCCGTCTGCCCGGCCGAGCCGCTCGACGCCGAGCACCCGCTCTTCATCCTCTACACGTCGGGCTCGACCGCCTCGCCGAAGGGGATCCTGCACACCACCGGCGGCTACCTGACCGGCGTCTCGACGACCCACAGACACGTCTTCGACCTCAAGCCGGAGACCGACGTCTACTGGTGCGCGGCCGACGTCGGCTGGATCACCGGCCACTCGTACATCGTCTACGGCCCGCTCGCCAACGGCACCACGTCGGTGATGTGGGAGGGCGCGCCCGACTACCCGCACAGAGGGATCTGGTGGGAGACGGCGCAGGAAACGAGAGCGACGATCCTCTACGCCGCGCCGACGGCGATCCGCACCTTCATGAAGTGGGGTCACGAGATCCCCGAGGGCTACGACCTCTCGGCGCTGCGGCTGCTCGGCTCGGTCGGCGAGCCGATCAACCCGAAGGCGTGGCTCTGGTACCACAAGGTGATCGGCGGCGGCCGCTGCCCGATCGTCGACACGTGGTGGCAGACGGAGACCGGCGCGATCATGATCACGCCGCTGCCGGGGATCACCTCGACAAAGCCCGGCTCGGCGACGACGCCGTTCCCGGGCGTCTTCGCGGAGGTCGTCGGCGAGGCCGACGGCGAGCCGATCGACAGCGGCCAGGGGCTGCTGGTGCTGACGCAGCCGTGGCCGTCGATGCTGCGCACGCTCTACAAGGAGCACGACCGCTTCGTCGAGACGTACTTCTCCCGCTTCGGCAAGGAGACCTACCTCGTCGGCGACGCCGCGCGCAAGGACAGAGACGGCTACTTCTGGATCATCGGGCGGATCGACGACGTCGTGAACGTCTCCGGTCACCGCCTCTCGACGGCCGAGGTCGAGTCGGCGATCGTCGCGCACGAGAAGGTCGCCGAGGCGGCCGTGATCGGCCAGTCCGACGACGACACCGGCCAGGCGATCGCGGCCTTCGTGACGCTGAACGGCGAGATCGAGGGAACCGACGAGCTGGTCGCCGAGATCGGCGCGGTCGTCGCCGAGCGGATCGGCAAGTTCGCGCGCCCGAAGCGGATCATCTGGGCCGACGACCTGCCGAAGACGCGCTCCGGCAAGATCATGCGCCGCCTGCTGCGCGACATCGCCGAGGGACGTGCGCTCGGCGACGTGACGACGCTGCGCGACCCGAGCGTGATGGCCGCGCTCGAATCGCAGATCCAGGACGCGCAGACGGGCGAGAGCTAGGACGACGAAGGGCGCGCAGCCTCTCGGTCTGCGCGCCCTTTGACCTGCCACGTCAGCTGCCGGCGCCGAACGCCGGCAGCCACGCTGAACCAGCTAGTTGATGCCGTCGTTGACGAAGGCCGCGACGTCGTCGATCTGCTTCGGGGTCAGCGAGTCTCTGAACGCCGGCATGCTGCTGCCGCCGTCCTCGGTCTGCTGCTTGACCGCGTCGAAATTTCTCGTGTCGGGGATCGAGGTCAGGTCGGGGCCGCCGTTGCCGCCTCTGCCCGCCACGCCGTGGCAGGTGGCGCAGTTGTCGGCGAACACCTGTCTGCCGGCGGCCGGGTCCGGTCTGTCGGAGACCTCTCTGTCGCCCTCGCCCTCGCCCGGCTCCGCGCCGGTCTCCTCGTTGGCGTGCTCGATCGCCTCGCCGGCTCTCTGGAGGCTGGCCAGCGGCTCGACTCTGCCGTCGAGCGAGAAGACCCAGAGGTTCGCGCCGTGCGTCGTGCCGGCGAGCGCGTTGCCGCCGGCGACGATCGCGACCTTCTGTCTGCCGTCGACCTCGAAGACCGTGGCCGGGGCGTTGGCGCCGGCGCCGGTCTGGAAGTCCCACAGCTGCTCGCCGGTCGTGGCGTTGAGCGCGACGAGACGGCCGTCGTTCTTGCCGACGAAGACGAGGTTGCCGGCCGTCGTGGCCGAGCCGCTGTAGCACGACTGCGGTCTGCCGTCCTCGTTCTTGAGCATGTACGTCCAGACCGGCTCGTTCGTGTCGGCGTCGAGCGCGGTCAGGTAGCCGGGCGTGTCGAAGCCGATCGTGCCGAGGCCGCCGCCGAGGACGCTGACGCCCTCGGTGAAGGTGCCGGTGTCGGGACCCTGCGCGCTCCAGCCGACGCTCTGCTGACCGCAGACGTAGACCATGTGCGTGTCGGGGTTGTAGCTCATCGGCGCCCAGGTGGTGCCGCCGCTCGGAGCGCCGATCGTGATCGCCGCGCCGAACTCGGTGCCGCTCGGCATGTAGAGCAGCTCGGCGACGTCGCCGTCGGCGGGGCGGTTGACTCTGATCGTCGCGCCGTTGGGGATCGCCTGCGAGGTGCGGATCTGCCCGACCAGCATTCTGTACTGCTCGTCGGTGACTCTCAGCGGCATCAGCGGCGTCGTGGAGGGGATCCACTGCGTGGCGGCCGTCTTGTTCTCGGGCGCCTGCGGGACCGGCGTCTCTCTGCCGGGGTAGATCGGTCTGCCGTCGCGGCGGTCGACCGCGTAGACCCACGGCATCTTCGGCGCGATCGCCGCCGCCGGGACCTTCTCGCCGTCGATCTCGGCGTCGTAGAGCACGACCGGGCTGCTGACGGTGTTGTCCCAGATGTCATGTCTGACGAGCTGGAAGTGCCATCTGTATCTGCCGGTGGTGGCGTCGATCGCGACGATCGAGTTCGAGTACAGGTTGTCGCCGCCGCGCTTGGAGCCGTTGACGTCCGGGCTGGACGTGCTGGTGCCGAAGATCAGCAGGTTGCGCTCTCTGTCGATCGCGGGGGCGTTCCAGAGGCCGGAGCCGCCGGTTCTCGCGCTGTCGCCCTCCCACGTCGGGTCGGCGACCGGGTCGTTGCCGTCACCGGTCGTCCAGAACTGCCACTTCAGCTTGCCGGTGTCGGCGTCGAGCGCGGTCACGCGGCCTCTGGCCATGAACTCCGAGCCGGAGTTGCCGATGTAGAGCAGGCCTCTGTAGAAGAGCGGCGCCGCGATCGAGGTCGCGTTGTCGGTTCTCCAGTCGAAGACCTTGACGTCCCACTTGACTCTGCCGGTCTCGAGGTCGAGCGCCTCGACTCTGCCGTCGATCCGCGCCGAGTAGAGCGTGTCGGTGCCGTTGTAGCCGAGGCCGCGCGACTCCCAGCCGCAGCAGACGCTGGAGATCGCCGGGTCGAGGTCGCCGTCGTGCTTCCACACGACGCGCCATCTGCGCGCGTCGACGGCGAAGACGTCGTTCTCGCCGGTCGAGATGTAGAGCATGCCGTTGATCGCGAGGATGTTCTCCTCGTGCGAGTACTTCGCCTCGGTGCCCGAGGCGAGGTCGATCATGAAGTCGCCCTTGAGGTTTCTGACGTTGTCGGTGGTGATCTGCTTCAGCGGCGAGAACTGGGTGTGGGCGTAGTCGCCGCCGGTCACGGGCCAGTTGACGCCGGCCGTTCTCGTCGGATCGATCTCGCCGGCCGCCGGCACGGGATCGGGGGCCGCGCCGGACACCGTGACCGTCTTGGTGTCACCGCCGCCGCCGCATGCCGACAGCACGGCCACCAGGACCGCCGCCGTCAGTGCCAGGAGAGACGCGCCGAGCCGGCGGCGTCCTTTCCCGTGCTCGGGATTGACGCTGCTCGTGTCTCTCATCTCTCCTGTGCCCTCCATGGACCCGTGAACCTGTGCTGCGCGTAGGTGTGGACGCGTATAAGTGAGCCTACATGACCACTTAGATGCACTGCGAACTGGGAGAGGGGTGGCAGGCCGTACGGTGACCACGTAGGCTCGCTCTGCCGAGGCGTGGCGCCCCGGCACGAGCCGAGGAGGGGAGATGCCGTACAGCTCCTACGAGCAGGCGTGCGCGGAGCATCGCTGGGAGGTCCCGGCGCGCTACAACATCGCCGCCGACGTCTGCGACAAGCACGATCCCGGCAAGCTCGCGATGATCCACGAGCAGTTCTCCGGGACCGTCCGCGAGGTGCTGTGGGGCGAGTTGCAGGAGCTGTCCAACCGCTTCGCGAGCGTGCTGTCGACCGCCGGGGTGGAGCGCGGCGACCGCGTGGCGATGCTGCTGCCGCCGACGCCGGAGACCGCCGCCGCCTTCTTCGGCACGTGGAAGTGCGGCGCGATCCTGCTGTCGATGTCGGTCCTCTACGGCGACGAGGGGATCCGCCACCGTCTGACCGACTCGCGCGCGAAGGTCCTCGTCACCAACGCCGAGAACGCGGCGCGGATCGACGGCTCGCTCGTCGAGCAGGTGCTGATCCTCGACCACGAGCTGCTGGCGACCGGAGCGCAGCAGTTCGAGCCGGTCGAGACCGCCGCCGACGATCCGGCGCAGCTCTACTACACCTCCGGCACGACCGGGCTGGCGAAGGGGATCGTGCACGCCCACCGCTATCTGCTCGCGCACGAGGAGTTCCTCTACTGCCACGAGGTGCAGGAAGGCGAGCGCTTCCATGGCATGGGCGAGTGGGCGTGGGCCGCGGGGATCGCGCCGCTGCTGGGGCCGTGGCGGCTGGGCGCGGTCCAGTGCGTCTACCAGCGCGAGGGCGGCTTCGACCCGCACAGGCAGCTCGACTTCCTCTCGCGCCACGAGGTCACGAACGTCTTCACGACGCCGACGGCGATGCGCTCGATGATGTCGATCGGCGATGCGGGAACGCGGTACCCGCAGCGCTTTCGTCGCGTCTGCTCCGCCGGCGAGCCGCTGAACCCGGAGGCGATCCGCTGGTTCCGCGAGCAGTACGGCGTCACGGTGCTCGACTACTACGGCCTCTCCGAGTCGTATCCGCTGGTCGCCAACTACCCCTTCATGGAGGTGCGCGAGGGCTCGATGGGCAAGCCGGCGCCGGGCTGGGAGGTCGCGATCCTCGACGAGGACGAGCAGCCGGTCGCGCAGGGGGAGCGCGGTGAGATCTGCCTGCGCGCGCGGACCAACCCGCACTACCCGCTCGGCTACTGGGAGAAGCCGCAGGCGAGCGAGGAGACCTTCGGCGGCGAGTGGTTCCACACCAAGGACGCCGCCTCGCAGGACCCCGAGGGCTACTACTGGTACGAGGGGCGCGCCGACGACGTGATCATCGCCGCGGGGTACCGGATCGGCCCGTTCGAGGTCGAGTCGGTCTGCCTCGAGCATCCGGCGGTCGCCGAGGCGGCGGTCGTCGCCTCGCCCGACGAGCGGCGCGGGATGGTCGTGAAGGCGTTCGTCGTGCTGGCCGCCGGCAGCGAGGGCTCCGACGAGCTGGCGAGCGAGATCAAGGCGTTCGTGCGCGACCGCCTCTCCGCCTACGCCTATCCGCGCAGGGTCGAGTTCGTCGACGGCCTGCCGAAGACGCTGACCGGCAAGATCCGCCGGATCGAGCTGCGTCAGCTGGAGGCGGAGCGCGCGAGAGCGGGCTGAAGGCGCGGGAGGGTCCCGTTGCGCAGCGCGGCCCTCACGCGCCAGCCTGGGGCGATCCACGATCGTCGACCGCAGGAGTCCCATGTTCAGCAGCGCTCGCGCGCTCGTCACCGCCGGCGCGGCCGTGCTCGCGCTGGCGGCGACGGTTCCGGCCGCGCAGGCCAGGGTCAGATCCCTCTACTCGGCGTGGGCCGACGTCACCGTCACCTACGCAGCAGCGGAGGCGACCGAGGGCGGGCAGGTGACGCGAGACACGACCGCGAAGCTCGTGATGCGGCGTGTGACCCACAACCTCAGATTCGTCGACGGCCAGCTGGTCTCGCAGGGAGTGCTGGAGACGGCCGGCTTCGACGTGGCCGAGGCGAAGAGCCACTACGTCAACCGCGACGTGCAGCCGGCGGAGGACTACACCTGCGAGACCGCGGAGGTCGACAACGAGTTCCCCGGGGCGATCACTCCGATGGGTGCGTTCGCGCACAGAGCGAGCCCGACGGAGTTCGGCTTCACGCCGGTCACGCTGGCGCGCCTCGACTTGCGCTGCGGCGCCAACGGCGGGCGCTTCATGGGGCTCGGGGGCCGCATGTACGGGCCGCGCGACCTCGGGCCCGATCACCTGCGCACGCGCATCGAGATCCCGAGACAGCAGCTCGGCGACAGCGAGATCGTCGTCCCGTTCTCCGCCACCTCCCGGTCGCTGGCGAGATGCCCGGGAGACGTGATCCAGCCGAACGTCAGATCGTGCGTCACGACGCTGGCCGGGAAGATCCGCTTCTACCGCACGTACATCGATCCGCCGCCGGCCGACGAGCTCGCGCTCGCACCGCTGACGCCGAGCAGAGCGAGACTCGACAGCACGGCGACGAGAGCGAGCACGACGGTCAGATGCCCGCGCGGCTGCAGCTACAGAATCCGCGTCTTCCTGCCGCCACGCGCGGGCAGAGGGCGGATCGGCGGCGCCTCCTCCGCCGCGCCGCGCACCCGCGCCAGCGCCGCCGCGGCGCGCGAGATCGTCGTCGCGACGAAGGCCGGGAAGCTGCCGGCGAGCCGCGCCGCGCGCACGCTCACGCTCGCGATCCCGGCGGGGAGACGGGCCGAGGTCGTGGCCGACGGCGGCGCGCTGATCGACGTCACGCTCGACCCGCCGAAGGGGCGCACGGTCAGCTCGACCAGCTTCGCGAGAGCGGGATAGCCCGCATCCACAAGGGTCCCGCCGCAAGGGTGCTCCCCGATGTGCCGGGGGCGCTGCGCGCGGGAGCCTGAGGCGGTCCAGGGCAGTCCAACGCAGGGAGCTTTCATGTTCAGAGGCGCTCGTGCGCTGACCGGCGCCGCGGCGCTCGCGGTCGCGCTCGCCGCCGCGCCGGCGACGGCGCAGGCAGAGGTCAGACAGGTCTACGACGCGTGGTTCAGCGCCCAGCTGCTGTACGACACGACCGAGGCGAGCGAGAACGGCCGTGTCACGCGCAGCACGGAGTCGCGCATCGGCGTCACCGGCTGGCTGTACGACCTCACGTTCATCGACGGCCGGCTGATCACGCAGAGATCGGCCAAGACGCTGAAGATCCTCTACTCCGAGGCCGACAGCCACTACGTCAACGGCGACGTCGAACCGCCGTCGGTCAACGACTGCGACGACCACAACGTCACGATCGGCCTCGCCGGCTTCGCCAACCCGCTGAGCGCCTTCGACCCGAAGGCGGGGCCGACGACGATCGGCTTCACGCCGGTCCCGGCCGCCGACTTCGGGCAGAACTGCAGCTACGGAGCCGGCAGATTCTCACTCGGTGTCCAGCCGCACTCGCCCGGTGCGCTCGGCCCCGACCACCTGCGCGCCGAGATCGTCGTGCCGAGGGACAAGCTCGGCGACGAGACGATCGACCTCGAGTACGGCCGTGTCCGGAGCACGCTCAGAAGATGCCCGGGCACCTTCGTCGAGTCGGACCTGAGAACGTGCAAGACGGTCCTCACCGGCAGAATGCGCCTCTACCGCACCTTCGACGACACGCCCGAGCCCGAGGACGAGCTGCTGGCGCCGCCGCCGATCAGACGACCGCAGCTCGACAGAGGCGCCAGCAGAGCGAGAGCGACCGTCAGATGCCCGAGCGGCTGCAGAACGCGGATCCGCATCTTCCTGCCGCCGCGCGGCGGCAGAGGGCGCCTCGGCGAGGGGTCGGCGGCGGCGGCCGGCCCGCGCGCCCGCGCGGCCGCGGGCGCAGGCGCGGCGATCGCTTCCGCCAGCGGCAGGCTGCCGGC
This sequence comes from Conexibacter sp., assembly GCA_035473605.1. GTDB lineage: Bacteria > Actinomycetota > Thermoleophilia > Solirubrobacterales > Solirubrobacteraceae > Conexibacter. The sequence continues at coordinate 3,299 of DATIOB010000185.1, read as the reverse complement.
CGGCCGCGCGGCGCGCACGCTGTCGGTTGCGATTCCCGCGTCGCAGCGCGCGGCGGTGCTGGAGGGCGGCGGCGCGCTGGTCGAGGTCACGCTCGACCCGCCGGCGGGGCAGACGGTCCGCTCGACCAGCTTCGCGAGAGTGAGCGGCTGAGCAGCCGCCGCTCGCCGCGCGCGGCCCGTCGCGGGGCCGTGCGCGGCTGATCAGGCGGCGGGGCGCCGCACCGACGGCAGGTGCGGCGCCAGCCGCCAGACCAGCTCGCCGATCGCGAGGCCGATGACGATGCCGGCGGCGCTCCAGCCGGCGCGCTCCAGCGCGATCGCGGCACCCTGGTAGTCGACGGCGCTGATCGTCAGCAGGGCGGTCGGCGTCAGCAGCACGACGAGCCAGAAGTAGCCGCGCGCGAACAGCGCGAACAGGCCGAAGGCGCAGAGGAACTGCGCGGCGATCAGCACCCGCTGCTGGCCGGTCGCGACGATCAGCAGCGCGATCACGACGGTGCCCAGGAGCGTGCCGATCGCGCGCTGCACCGCGCGCACGCGGCTGGCGTGCTCGTCGGGCTGCAGCACGGCCAGCACCGTCAGCGGGATCCAGTAGCCGTGCTCCAGCTCGAACGCTCTGTAGAGCGCGGTCGTCAGCGCCACGACGGTCGCCAGCCGCAGCGCGTGGGCGCGCAGCAGCCTGTCGTGCGCGAACGTCTCGCGCAGCTGCCGCGCGCCGGCGGCGAGGACCGCGGGGAGCGGCGGGGCGGCCGCGGCGGGCTCGGCGCCGGCCGATCGCGCGGGCGCGTCGCGCGCGTAGGCGAGCACCATCAGGACGAGGCCGGCCGCCGAGCCGGCGACGAACCACAGCGTGCGCTCGCCGACGTCGAGCCCGTCGGCGGGGATCCCGGCGGTGATCGTGAAGATCGCGCCGATCACGAAGCCGGTCAGGCCGCCGTCGGGGCCGAAGGCGCGCAGCGCGGTCGCGAGCGCGACGAGCAGGAAGGCGGCGACGACGGTCGCGACCGCGCTCGGCTGCACGAGCGTCGAGAGCACGACCGTCAGCGAGCACAGCAGCGCCGCCCCGACGCCCCAGCCGAGCCGTTCGCGCAGCGGCCCGCGCGGAACCGCGAGCGCGGCGTTGAGGCCGCCGAAGCAGCCGATCACGCCGATCGCCGGCTCCTCGAGCGCGACGCCGAGCGCGAGCGGGCCGCAGGTCGCGACGGCGCCGGCCAGACCGGCGAGCGGGTCGATTCCGGCACGCTCGACGCGGAACGCCTCCGCCCACACCCGTTCACCGGTCGCGGGCTCGCTCATCGGGCGCTCCCTACTGCTGCGCGGCGCTGCGCTTGGCCTCGGTCCGCATCTCCGAGAGGATCCGCTCCAGGCGCGGCTCGGCGGTGCGGTCGACATGCGTCATCGCGGCGCCGACGGCCGGGTGGACGGCGGCGATCTGCGCGTGCAGCTCGTGCGCGACGGCGCGGTAGCTGGGGTGGCCCTCGCGGCCGGAGCGCAGCTCGATCAGCTGCATCGCCGCGCGCGCGTTCATGTCGAGCACGTAGCGGATCCGGTAGCCGAGGCAGACGGCGTACTGGGCGGCGTCGCGCAGCCCCTGGCCGGCGAGCCGCTCGTACTCCGCGCGCGAGATCTCGAGCGCCTGGCGGTAGGCGTCGCCGGCGCCGGCCTGCTCGACCTCCTCCGGCACCTCGGCGCCGAGCGCGGGCGAGAGCCCCTGCCACTGCACGGTCAGCATGCGGTGGCGCTGGAGGTCGCGGAATGCGCCGTAGTCGGAGACGATCTCGAAGCGGTAGCGCAGCGCCTCGAAGCCGCGGCCGGGGCGGTGGCGGCGGTTGTCGCGCGCGCCGATCAGGTCGCGCAGCAGCTCCGCGCGATGGTCGTCGTCGAGGCCGGCGACGGTCGCGCGCGTGCGCTCCTCGGGGGCGCCGGTCGCCTCGAACAGCAGCGCGGCGAGCAGGTCGTCCTCGTCACCGTCGACGCGCAGCAGCGACACCGAGGCGCCGTCGCCCTGGTCGTGCTCGTCGAGCCCCAGCCGACGCGCCCAGCCGCGGCCGGCGTCGGCGCGCGTGCGCAGGTAGTCGACCCAGGCGCCGCCGCGGTCGGGCCGCTCGACGCGCGTGACGAAGCTCGGGATCGTCGCCTTGACCGCCTCCAGCAGCATCGCGCCGTAGCGCTGCGCCTCCGGCAGCGGGTGGGCGAGCAGGTGCAGGATCAGCTGCTCGTAGGTCTGACCGGTCGCGAAGATCCCCATGTGCGACAGCGAGGCGGCCGGCAGCAGGCCGCGCAGGAGGTCGAGCGCCTTCGCCTTCAGCGCGCGCGCGTGCGCGGCTTCCGACTCGCCCTCGCCGAGCGGGAAGCGCTCGGCGACCGAGGCCGTCACGACCGGGATCGCGGCCGAGTAGATCGCGAAGATCTCGTCCATCGCGGCGGCGTACTCGGGCCCCAGCTCGGCGTCGCGGTAGTAGCGGTAGCCGCCCCCGGGCATCGGCGCGTCGTAGGCGATGTAGCGGGTGGACTGCTCCAGGTAGGCGCCCAGGCGCGGCCGCTGCAGCACCTTCGTCAGCACGTTGGAGACCCACTCGCAGGCGACGTGGGCGCCGCCGAGCTGCGCGACGGAGTCGTCGCCGTAGCCGAGGAAGATGCGCTCGTAGAGCTGCGCCGCGCGGTCGCCCTCGCCGGTCGTGTCCCAGCCGGCCGGCAGCTCCGGCAGCGAGTCGGCGAACTCGTCGAGGAACAGCCGCCGCAGCGTGCCGGGGTAGCGCGAGTAGCGCGCGAAGAGGGCGCCCTTGACCGTCTCGGGCAGGTTCGTCAGCGCGAAGACGGGACCGTCGAGGTCGCTGAAGTGGGGCGCCAGGCGGGCGCGCTCGGCGGAGGTGAAGCTCTCGTGCGGGTAGTCCACGGGACGGGCGATGCTAGCGAGCGGATCGGTCGCCGCGGCGTCAGCCGGGCGCTACGACGCGGCCGGGATGACCGCCGGTGCGCCGGCGTCGGCGAGCACCTGCGGCAGGACGATCGAGCCGTCCTCCTGCTGACCGTTCTCCAGCAGCGCGATGATCGTCCGGCCGACCGCGACGGCGGTGCCGTTGAGCGTGTGCAGCGTGACCGGCTTCCGGCTGTCCTTCGGCCGGTAGCGGATGTCGAGGCGACGGGCCTGGAAGTCGGTCGTGTTCGACGTCGAGGTCAGCTCGCGGAAGCGCTCCTGCCCCGGCAGCCAGCCCTCGGTGTCGTACTTGATCGCGGCGGAGGCGCCGAGGTCGTCGACGGCGATGTTGAGCACGCGGTACGGGATCTGCAGGTCCTGC
>DATIOB010000184.1:0-13452 GCA_035473605.1 Conexibacter sp. | reverse complement strand
GGGGGCAGGTCGTCGCCGGCGTCGCGCGAGAAGGTCTTGACGTCGATCACGACGCCGCCCTCGCCGTGCGGCACCTTCAGCGAGGTGTCACGGACCTCGCGCGCCTTCTCCTTGAAGATCGCGCGGATCAGCTTCTCCTCGGCCGTCAGCTCGGTCTCGCCCTTCGGCGTGACCTTGCCGACGAGCAGGTCGCCGGAGCCGACCTCGGCGCCGATGCGGACGATGCCGCGATCGTCGAGGTTGCGCAGCGACTCCTCCGAGCGATTCGGGATGTCGCGCGTGATCTCCTCGTCGCCGAGCTTCGTCGTGCGGGCGTCGATCTCGTACTCCTCGATGTGGATCGAGGTGAGCTCGTCGTCCTTCACGAGGCGCTTGCTGAGGATGATCGCGTCCTCGAAGTTGTAGCCCTCCCACGACATGAAGGCGACGCGCAGGTTCTTGCCGAGCGCCATCTCGCCGGAGTCGGTCGAGCTGCCGTCTGCGAGCACCGTGCCCTCGACCACCTGGTCGCCGCTCTTGACGATCGGCTTGTGGTGGATGAGCGTGCCCTGGTTGGAGCGCATGAACTTCTGCAGGACGTACTCGTCCTTGGCGCCGTCCTCGGTCTCGATGACGATCTGGTCGGCGTCGATGTAGGTGATCGTGCCGGCGCGGCGCGCGAGCACGACGTCGCCGGAGTCGACGGCGGCGCGGTACTCCATGCCGGTGCCGACGAGCGGGGCGTCGGTCTTCAGCAGCGGGACCGCCTGGCGCTGCATGTTGGAGCCCATCAGCGCGCGGTTGGCGTCGTCGTGCTCGAGGAACGGGATCATCGCCGTCGCGACCGACCAGATCTGCTCGGGTGAGACGTCCATCAGGTCGACCTCGCCCGGCTCGGCTCTCACGTAGGAGCCGGCCTGCGTGCGGCAGACGATGTCGGTGCCGATCAGCGTGCCGTCCTCGGCGAGGGGCGTGTTCGCCTGCGCGATCTTCGCCTCCTCCTCCTGCGTCGCGTCGAGGTGCACGATCTCCTCGGTGACCTTGCCGTCCTTGACGACGAGGTACGGCGTCGTGACGAAGCCGTGCTCGGAGATCTGCGCGTACGAGGAGAGCGAGCCGATCAGGCCGATGTTCGGACCCTCGGGGGTCTCGATCGGGCACATGCGGCCGTAGTGCGTCGGGTGGACGTCGCGCACCTCGATCGGAGCGCGCTCGCGCGTCAGGCCGCCGGCGCCGAGCGCCGACAGGCGGCGGCGGTGCGTCAGGCCCGAGAGCGAGTTGTTCTGGTCCATGAACTGCGACAGCTGCGAGGAGCCGAAGAACTCCTTCAGCGCCGCGACGACCGGGCGGATGTTGACGATCGTCTGCGGCGTGATCGTGTCGGCGTCCTCGGTCGTGAGGCGCTCGCGCACGACGCGCTCCATGCGGTAGAGACCGATCCGGAACGCTTCCTGGATCAGCTCGCCGACGGTGCGCAGACGGCGGTTGCCGAAGTGCTCGTACTCGTCGAGGTGGTCGGCGACCGCCTCGCGCGGGTAGGTGACGGCCTCGGCGGCGTAGTCTCTGATCTCGACCTCGGGCTGCTCCGGCATGCCGAGGATGCGCGGCAGGGAGACGAGCTCCTTGATCAGCGCGATGATGTCGTCGTGCGTCAGGGTGCGCGTCTCGAGGTCGATGTCGAGGCGCAGACGCGAGTTCAGCTTGTAGCGACCGACGCGCGTGAGGTCGTAGCGCTTGGGGTCGAAGAAGAGCTGGTGCAGGAGCGCTCTGGCGGCGTCGACCGACGGCGGCTCGCCCGGACGCTGCTTCTTGAACAGCTCGATCAGCGCGCCTTCCTCGGTCTTCGTGACCTCGGTGTCGGACTCGATCGTGTTGCGGATGTAGAGCGAGTCCTCGAACAGGCTGGCGATCTCCTCGTCGGAGGAGTAGCCCATCGCCCGCAGCAGCACCGTGACCGGCAGCTTGCGCTTGCGGTCGATGCGGACGTAGACCTTGCCCTTCTTGTCGATCTCGAGCTCGAGCCAGGAGCCGCGCGCCGGCATCAGGTTCGCGATGAAGACCTGCTTCTCGCGGTCCTTGGCCTCCATCAGGTAGGCGCCCGGGGAACGGACGAGCTGCGTCACGACGACGCGCTCAGTGCCGTTGATGATGAACGTGCCGCGCTCCGTCATCCAAGGGAAGTCGCCCATGAAGACGGACTGCTCGCGGATCTCACCGGTTTCGCGGTTGACGAAGGCGACGGTGACCGTGAGCGGCCGGGCGTAGGTGAGGTCCTTCTCGCGACACTCGTCGAGCGAGGCGACCGGCTCGTCGAACGTGAACTCGCCGAACTGGACGGCGAGGTTGCCGGTGTAGTCCTCGATCGGAGAGATGTCGTCGATCGTCTCGCGCAGTCCGCCGGTCTCGGCGTCCGTGAGCCAGGCGAACGATCTCTTCTGGATGTCGATGAGGTTGGGGACTTCAAGGGCCTTGGAAAGACGCGCAAACGTGCGGCGCGTCCGGGGGGCGGCGACAGGTGCCAAGACGGCAACTCCTCGGGCGGTCGAGAGGCGAGCAGAGGAAGCGCGAAAAGCGCGACCAGCGAAGATAGCACAGAGGAGCGATGCCCTCGTGCGGGGCAGTCAGCGCTCACGGACCCCACCCGGGAGACCGCGTATGTGGCGTGGTCTCTGAACTGCAGGGTGGCTGCGACTATCGGCTGACCGGGGCATTGTACCGGCCGCGGCAAGATCGCGGAAGGGCGGCGGTCGTGGACTCAAGACGCGGAAGCGGCCGCGGCGGCGGAGCGCCCCGGAAACACGACGGGCCGGTTCCAATGGAACCGGCCCGGAAACGTCAGTGCTGCGAAACGGCCCGAGGGCCGGTTTCACGCTATCTCAGCTCGACGCTCGCGCCGGCCTCTTCGAGCTCGGACTTGAGCTTCTCGGCCTCGTCGCGCTCGATCGCTTCCTTGACGGGCTTGGGAGCCTCGTCGACCAGCGCCTTGGCCTCCTTCAGACCGAGGCCGGTCGCCGCGCGGACGACCTTGATGACCTGGATCTTCTTGTCGCCGGCGCCCGTGAGGACGACGTCGACCGTGGTGGAGACCTCTTCGGCAGCCTCGCCGCCGCCGCCACCGCCGGCCGGAGCGGCCGCCGCGACGGCCGTCGCGGAGACGCCGAACTCCTCTTCAAGCGCTCTGATGCGCTCGGCCAGCTCAAGCACCGAGATCGCCTTGAGCTCGTCGATCCACTCCTGAGTGGTCGCCATGTCAGTCCTCCTTCGCGTCGGAAGCGACGGCTTCCGCCGCGTCGTCCGTCTTGTCGTCAGTGGTGGGGGTGGCCTCAGCGGCCGGAGCCTCGTCCGCGGCCGCCGGAGCGGCCTCGGTCTCGGCGGGTGCAGCAGCTTCGGCCGCCGGAGCAGCTTCGGGCTCTGCGGCGGGCGCGTTGCCGCCGATCAGACCCTGGTCGGCGATCGCCTGCAGCTGGATCGCAACGCCCGCGATGAGCGCGTTGAGGCCGCGTGCGAGGCCGTTGAGCGGTGCGGCGACGACGCCGACGAGCTGCCCGTAGAGCACCTCGCGCGACGGGAGCTTCGAGATCGCTCTGATCTCGTCGGGCGAGACGGGCTTGCCGTCCATCAGGCCGCCCTTGAACTCCAGCACCTGCGTCTCTCTCTGCGCCTCGCTGAGCGCCTTCGCGGCCGCAGCCGCGTCGCCGCGCACGAATGCGAGCGCCGTGGGGCCCGAGAGGACCTCCTTCAGCGCCTCGGCGCCGGCCTTGTCGGCCGCACGCTCGGTCAGCGAGTTCTTCACGACGGCGAGCGTCGTGTCGGTGGCGCGCAGCTTGGTGCGCAGAGCGGCGACCTGCGCGACGGTGATGCCGCGGTAGTCGACCGCGAAGACCGCGGAGGAAGCTTCCAGCTCCCCAGCGATCCGGTCGATCACCGCCGCCTTCTCGTTTCTGTTCATGTCAGGTCACTCTCTTCTCGAAATGCGAAACGCCCGCGCGGAGGCGGGCGTCGAGAGTCGGGCGACGATCCGCCCGGCAGCTTCGAAGCTCCGCCTGCCCCGGACTTACTGACGCCGGGGGTCTCTGGCAGTGCGTCTCTGGAACGAGGTCTACGCCGCGGCCGGCGCCTCCCCGAGGATGTCACGGGTTCTCGACGCGTCGACCTTGACGCCCGGCCCCATCGTCGAGGCGAGCACGACCGACTGCAGGTATCTGCCCTTCGCGGCGGACGGCTTCGCGCGAACGAGCTCCTCCACGACGGCCGCGTAGTTCTCCAGCAGGCGCTGCTCGTCGAAGCTCGACTTGCCGATCACCATGTGCACGATCGCGGTGCGATCGGTGCGGTACTCGACCTTGCCGGCCTTCGACTCCGACACCGCTCTGGCGACGTCCATCGTGACCGTGCCGACCTTCGGGTTCGGCATCTTGCCCGACGGGCCGAGGATGCGGCCGAGGCGGCCGACCACCGGCATCAGGTCCGGCGTCGCGATCGCGACGTCGAAGTCGGTGAAGCCCTCTTCGATTCTCTTCGCGAGATCGTCGGCGCCGACGACGTCAGCGCCGGCCTCCTCCGCCTCACGCGCCTTGTCGCCCTGGGCGAAGACCGCCACCTTGACGTCCTTGCCGAGACCGTGCGGGAGCGCGATCGTGCCGCGCAGCTGCTCGTCCGCGTGACGGACGTTCAGGCCCGTGCGGACGTGGAGCTCGACCGACTCGTCGAACTTCGAGCTCTTCAGCTCCTTGACGAGTCTGATCGCCTCGGCGGGCTGGTAGCTGTGCTCGCGGTCGTAGCGCTGGCGCGCCTCGACGTAGTTCTTGCCGTGCTTGGCCATCGTCACACCACCTCCACGCCCATCGAACGCGCCGTGCCGGCGATGATCTTCGCGGCCTGGTCGACGTCGTGAGCGTTCAGATCCTGAAGCTTCTTCTGCGCGATCTCGCGGAGCTGGTCCTGCGTGATCTGCGCGACCTTTCTCACGTGCGGCTCGGGCGAGCCCTTGTCGATCCCGAGCGCCTGCTTGATCAGCACGGCGGCCGGCGGGCTCTTGAGGACGAACGTGAACGAACGATCCTCGTAGACCGTGATCTCGACGGGGATGACCGTGCCCGTGTCCTGCTGCGTCTGGGCGTTGAACGCCTTGACGAACTCCATGATGTTGACCCCGTGCTGGCCCAGTGCAGGGCCGACCGGAGGGGCCGGGCTCGCCTGGCCGCCAACGGCCTGGAGCTTGATGGTTGTCAGTACCTTCTTCGCCATTTCAGATCTTCTTCACCTGGTCGAAACCGACCTCGACCGGGGTTTCGCGGCCGAAGATTGATACCAGCACCTTGAGTCGGGCGCCGTCCTCGTTGATCTCCGAGATCTCGCCCGAGAAGTCGGACAGCGGCCCGGAGACGACCTTGACCGACTCGCCGATCGAGAACTGCGCACGCGAGCGAGGGCGCTCGGCCGTCTCGCGGTGCAGCAGCCGATCGACCTCCGCCTGCGTCAGCGGCACGGGCTCGTTGGAAGCGCCGACGAAGCCGGTGACGCCGGGCGTGCCCTTCACGAGCGCCCACGAATCCTCGTTGAGGTCCATGTTGACCAGCACGTAGCCGGGCATCGTGCGCTTCTCTGTGACAACTCTCTGGTTGTCCTTCATCTCGGTGACGGACTCGGTCGGCACGACGACCTGTCGCACGGCGCGTCTCTGGTTGAGCGAGACGACGCGGTGCTCGAGGTTGTGCTTGACCTTGTTCTCGTGACCGGAATAGGTGTTGACGACGTACCAGCGAAACATGTCGGGGGAGATTCCTTGGGGAGAGGGCGCGAGCCGAGGCTCAGATGATCAGGTCGACGATTCGCTGCGAGACCCAATCGGCGGCACCGAGGAACGCGCCGGAGAGGAGCACGAAGCCGATGACGACGGCCGTGGCCTGCGTGACCTGCGTACGGTCGGGCCACTGGACCCGCTGCAGCTCGCGCCAGCTGCCGCGGAGGAAGTTGATGAAGCGGCCGCCGCCGCGCTTGGGCTCGGGCGAACGCTCGCCGGTGCGCGCGACCCCTGCGACCTCGTCGCCGCCGCCGCTGCCGCCGCCGGCGGGCACGAGCGGCCCGCCGTCGTCGTCGCGCGCCGACTCGAACAGCTCTTCGGCGGTGCTGCCGCCGAGCGAGGGCTCGTCAGCCGCGTTCGCGTCGGCCAGCTCGGGACGACCCATCGCGAGCTGCGCGTCGGCGATGTCCACCTCGCCGGAGGCGAACTCCGCCGGCTCGTGCTGGTGAAGCGGGTTCTCGTCAGGCAGCGCGCCGCCGTCGGCGTGGTTGGCCGAGGGGCCGTCGGAACGGGCATCCCGTTCGCGGCGCTGCTTGGATCGTCTGCGGTCGCGGGCCACGTCAACCTCTACACGCGGTTAGCGAGTCTCCCGATGGGCCGTGTGTCTCTTGCACCAGCGGCAGTACTTTCTGAGCTGGATCCGCTCAGGATTGTTCCGCTTGCTCTTATTCGTCTGATAGTTGCGCCGCTTGCACTCCTCGCAGGCGAGGGTGACTGCGATGCGAACGTCTCCGCGAGCCATGGTCGTCCAGGTTCCAGTCGTCGTCTCAGGGCAAGTGCCAGCGACCGGCGGCAGACGCAGAAGCGCATCGCCAACCGGCGCGGGCTAGGCAGTGTAGCGGGAAACGCCGGAGCGGTGGGCAATGACGGTCGCCGGCCGGCGCAGCGCCGCGAGCCTGTAGCTTCCTCGGCGCAGACATCCGCAATTTTGCCTTTCAGGTCGGAATAGACGAGAATCAGAAACGTGCGCATTGGAGCCAAGACCGACTACGCGCTGCGGGCCGCATTGGAGCTCGCCGCCGCCGACGGGGACCGCCCTGTGAAGGCGGAGACGATCGCGACCGCGCAGCAGATCCCGCCGCGCTTCCTCGAGAAGATCCTCAACGACCTGCGCCGCGCGGGCATCGTCGAGAGCCGCCGCGGCGTCGAGGGCGGCCACCTGCTCGCCGCTCCGCCGGAGGAGATCTGCGTCGCGGACATCATCCGCGCGATCGACGGCCCGCTCGCCAACGTCTCCGGCAAGCGGCCGCACGAGCTGTCGTACGAGGGACCCGCGGAGAAGCTGCCGGAAGTGCTCGTCGCCGCGCGCGCCGCCCTCCGCGACGTGCTCGACCGCACGACGCTCGCCGACGTCGTCTCGGGCGAGTTGCCCGAGCACGTCACCACGCTCGCCGGGGATCCGGCGGCGTGGAACAAGATCGGGTGACTTCGTCATTGCGAGTTCCACTCCGGCGCCTGACGGGATCAGCGCCGGCGGGAACTCGCGGGCAGCCGCACGACTAAGCGCAGCACCGCGCTGAATCGCCCGTGGCTACGGCCTGCGTGCCTATTCCTGGCTATTTCGGTCGGGATTAGCTAGAATGCATCTCGATGCGAATCGACGTGCACCAGCATCTCCTCTCACAGCCGCTCCTCGCCGCTCTCGAGCGGCGGGGGGCGGTCCCCTCTTTGACGCGCGGCGGCGAGGGCTGGACCTACCACCTCGCCGGTGAGCCGGACAGCACGCTGCCGTTCGCCGACGCCGACCTCGCCGTGCGCGCCGGCCAGCTCGACGGCGACGGCGTCGACCGCGCGCTCGTGCTGCTCTCCAGCGCGCTCGGGATCGAGCACCTGCCGGCCGAGGAGGCGGCGCCGTTGCTCGACGCCTACCACGAGGGCGCCGCCGCGCTGCCCTCCGAGCGCTTCGGCGCGTGGGGCGCCGTCGGCGTCCACGAGCCCGACCCGGCCGCCGTCGACGCGCTGCTGGCGCGCGGCTTCGTCGGCGTCTCGCTGCCGGCGACCGCGCTCGCGACGCCGGCCGCCGTCGAACGGCTCGGCCCGCTGCTGGAGCGGCTGCAGCAGGCCGGTGCGCCGCTCTTCGTCCACCCCGGCCCCGTCGCGGTCGACGGCTCCGACGCGCGCGCCGCGGGCGCGCCCGCCTGGTGGCCGGCGCTGACCGGTTACGTCGCACAGATGAACGCCGCCTGGCACGCCTTCCTGCACGCCGGCCGGCCGGCGCTCCCGACGCTGCGCGTGCTGTTCGCGATGCTCGCCGGGCTCGCGCCGCTGCAGCTCGAACGGCTCGCGGCGCGCGGCGGCCCGGCCGAGCGGGCCGCCGACGACCCGCTGACCTTCTACGACACCTCCTCCTACGGGCCGCAGGCGATCCACGCCGCGCTGCGCGCGATCGGCCCCGATCAGCTCGTGCACGGCTCCGACCGTCCCGTCGTCGGCGCCGCCGCGCCGGCCGGCGACACCGCCGTCGGCCACGCGCTGCTGCGCGTCAACCCTGCTCGTCTCCTGTCCACCACGATCCCGGTAGCCGCATGACGCCCATCGCCCGTCCCACCGGCCGCGACCTCACCCGCGACGAGCTGCGCGCGCTTGCGCAGCAGATCGCCCAGGACCCCTCGCTGTGGTCCGAGCACGTCGCGCACGACCCCTCCCAGCGCACCTACGCCGAGCTGCTGCGCGACGACCACGTCGACGTCTGGCTGATCTGCTGGTCCGAAGACCACGACACCGGCTTCCACGACCACGACGCCTCCTGCGGCGCGGTCGCCGTGATCGACGGCGCCGTGCGCGAGGAGCGGCTGACGCTCGGCGGCGCGCCGACCAGACGGGTCGCGCGCGCGGGCGAGTCGTTCGACTTCGGCAACGCCGACATCCACCGCGTCCTGCACCACGGCGACGTGCCGGCGGTCACCGTCCACGTCTACTCGCCGCCGCTGCTGCGGATGGGCTCCTACCTGGTCGAGGACGACGGCACGCTGCAGCGCCACTCGGTCTCGTACGAGGAGGAGCTGGTCCCGCTGGAGCCGGCGCCGGTCTGACCGTCCCGGTCTGACAGCGGGCGGCGGCCGTCCGGGGGTACGCTCCGAGTGATGGCCGAGACGACCAACGCCGAGGACCGCAAGCTCCACGTCGAGGCGCCGCACACCTACGCCGCGGGGGTCGAGGCGGTCGCGATCGCGCTGCGCTACGCGCAGAAGCAGATGGGCGTCGCGCGCACCGTCAAGACGCTTCCGCGCCTCAACCAGCCCGACGGCTTCGACTGTCCCGGCTGCGCCTGGCCCGACCCGCGCGACACGCACGCCGCCGAGTTCTGCGAGAACGGCGTCAAGGCGGTCTCGGAGGAGTCGACGCGCAAGCGCGCCACGCCCGACTTCTTCGCCCGCCACCCCGTCGCCGAGCTGGCCGGCTGGACCGACTTCCAGCTCGGGCAGAGCGGTCGTCTGACCCATCCGATGGTGCTGCGCGAGGGCGGCACGCACTACGAGCCGATCGGCTGGGACGACGCCTTCGCGCTGGTCGCCGACGAGCTGAACGGGCTCGCGACGCCCGACGAGGCGATCTTCTACACCTCCGGGCGCACCTCCAACGAGGCCGCCTTCGCCTACCAGGCGTTCGTGCGCGCCTTCGGCACGAACAACCTGCCGGACTGCTCGAACATGTGCCACGAGTCGAGCGGGGTCGCGCTCGGGGAGACGATCGGGATCGGCAAGGGCAGCGTCACGCTCGAGGACGTCGAGACGGCCGACCTGCTGATCGTCGTCGGGCAGAACCCCGGCACCAACCACCCGCGGATGCTGTCGTCGCTGGAGGCGGCGAAGCGCAACGGGGCGAAGATCGTCTCGGTCAACCCGCTGCCGGAGGCGGGGCTGCTGCGCTTCAGAAACCCGCAGAAGCCGCGCGGCGTGATCGGCAGAGGCATCGAGCTGGCCGACCGCTGGCTGCAGGTCAACGTCAACGGCGACCTCGCGCTCTTCCAGGCGCTCTCGCGGCTGCTGCTCGACGCCGAGGCGGCGGCGCCGGGAACGGTCCTCGACCGCGCCTTCATCGAGCAGCACACCGACGGCTTCGAGCAATGGTCGCAGGCGCTCGCGGCGCTCGACTGGGACGCGGTCCTGGCCGCGACGGGCGTGACGCGCGCGGAGATCGAGGCGGTCGCGCAGATGGCGATCGAGTCGCAGCGCACGATCGTCTGCTGGGCGATGGGGATCACGCAGCACAAGAACGCCGTCGCGACGATCCGCGAGATGGTCAGCTTCCTGCTGCTGCGCGGCAACATCGGCCGGCCGGGCGCCGGCGTCTGCCCCGTGCGCGGCCACTCCAACGTGCAGGGCGACCGCACGATGGGGATCTACGAGAAGCCGGCGCCGGAGTTCCTCGACCGGCTCAGAACGGCCTTCGGCTTCGAGCCGCCGCGCGAGCACGGGCTCGACGCGGTCGAGGCGATCCGCGCGATGCGCGACGGCCACGGCAAGGTCTTCTTCGCGATGGGCGGCAACTTCGCCGCCGCCGCTCCCGACACCGACGCGACCGCCGCCGCGCTGCGCAACTGCCGCCTGACCGTCCAGGTCTCGACGAAGCTCAACCGCTCCCACGTCGTGCCAGGGAAGGTCGCGCTGATCCTGCCGACGCTCGGCCGCACCGAGGTCGACATGCGGGCGCGCGGAGCGCAGGTCGTGACGGTCGAGGACTCGATGGGAATGGTCCACCACTCGCGCGGGACGCTTCCGCCGGCCTCCGAGGAGCTGATCAGCGAGGTCGCGATCGTCTGCCGGCTGGCGCGAGCGGTGCTGGGACCGGCCGGCGGGGACGCGGCTGCCGGCGGCGCGGCGGCGCGCGGCGGCGCCGACGTGCCGTGGGAGGCGCTCGCCGACGACTACCGCGAGATCCGCGCGCTGATCGAGCAGGCGGTGCCCGGCTTCGAGCGGTTCGAGGCGCGGATCGCGGCGCCGGGCGGCTTCGCGCTGCCGCATCCGCCGCGCGACTCGCGCACCTTCCCGACGACGACCGGCAAGGCCCGCTTCCTCGTCAACCCGCTGACGCACGTGAGCGCGCCGGCCGGCGCCCTGATACTGCAGACGCTGCGCTCGCACGACCAGTACAACACGACGATCTACGGCCTCAACGACCGCTATCGCGGCGTCAAGGCCGGCCGTCGCGTCGTCTTCGTCAACACGGCCGACATCGCCGAGCTGGGCTTCGCGGAGGGCGACGTCGTCGACCTCGTCGGCGAGGCGGAGGACGGCGTCGAGCGGGTCGCGGAGCGCTTCCGCATCATCGGCTACGACACGCCGCGCGGCTCGGCCGCCGCGTACTACCCCGAGACGAATCCGCTCGTGCCGCTCGACTCGACCGCCGACGGATCGAACCAGCCGGCGTCGAAGTCCGTGCTGGTCCGCCTGCGGCGGATTGCGAGTTCCACTCCGGCGGGCTGAGGCCGCGTCGCGCTCGTGGGAACTCGCGCGGGCTAAGGCTGGGACGCGGCGGTCAGGGTCGCGCCGACGTGCTCGAGGTGGCCGTGCATCGCCAGCTCGGCGGCGGTGCCGTCGTGGGCGCGGATCGCGGCGACGATCGCCGTCATCTCCTCCAGCGCCGTGACGCGCAGGGCGGCGTCGGCCGAGGTCGTCGTGCGCGAGTGGCTGAGCAGGTCGGCGATCGCGGCGAACAGCACGCGCAGCGGCACGCTCGCGGAGGCGTCGACGATCGCGGCGTGGGCGCGCACGTCGGCGGCGCCGAACAGCTGCGCGTCGGGCAGCGCGGCGCGCATCTCGGCGAGGCTCTCGTCGAGCCGGCGCAGGTCGTGGTCGTCGCGGCGCTCGGCGGCCAGGCGCGCGGCGAGCGGCTCGAGCCGCTGACGCACCTCGAACAGGTCGCCGAGGTCCAGCGGCGCGCGGTAGGTGCCCGAGCCCTGGCGCGACTCGATGATGCCGAGGTCGGAGAGCCGTCTGAGCCCCTCGCGCAGGCTGGAGCGCGAGACGCCGAGCTGGGTCGCCAGCTCGCGCTCGGGCGGCAGCCTGTCGCCGGGTGCGACCTGCTCGTCGGAGAGCAGCTCGCGAAGGCGTTCGGCGACGTGGTTGCGCGGCGGCATCGGCGGCGATTATAGTGGTCCGACCATAATGGTCTGACCAATCTGGAGTCCCGCATGCGCATCGGCACCGTCATCTCGAACGGCACCCCCACCCCCGTCGTCGACCGCGACGGCGCGCTCGTCCCGCTCGACGTCCCCGCCGGCACGACGGTCGCCGGACTGATCGCCGCCGGCGGCGCGATCCCGGCCCCGGCCGCCGACGCCGCCGCGCTGCCCGCCGACGCGCAGCTCGCCGCGCCGCTGGCGCCGGGCAAGATCGTCGCGATCGGCCTCAACTACATGGACCACGTGCGCGAGACCGGTCTCGCGAAGCCGACCTCGCCGCTGGTCTTCACGAAGTTCACGACGAGCGTGATCGGCGACGGCGCCGAGATCCGCGTCGACCGCGCGATCACGCAGAGAGTCGACTGGGAGGTCGAGCTGGCCGCCGTGATCGGCAGAACGATGACGCGCGTCTCCGTCGCCGACGCGCTCTCCCACGTCTTCGGCTACACCGTCGCCAACGACGTCTCGGCGCGCGACGTCCAGTTCGCCGACGGCCAGTGGGTGCGCGGCAAGAGCCTCGACACGTTCTGCCCGCTCGGCCCGGCGATCGTCACCGCCGACGAGATCGCCGACCCGCAGGCGCTCGGCCTGTGGACGCGCGTCAACGGCGAGACGGTGCAGGACTCGAACACGAAGGAGATGGTCTTCGGCGTCGCCGAGCTGCTCTCGTTCTGCTCGCACAGCTTCACGCTCGAGCCCGGCGACGTCGTGCTGACCGGCACGCCGTGGGGCTGCGGCGAGTTCATGGACCCGATCCGCTCGCTGAAGGCCGGCGACGTCGTCGAGGTCGAGGTCGAGGGGATCGGCAAGATCGCCAACCCCGTCGTCGAGATCTGATCGGCGCGGGAACGCGGCGGGCGGGCCGTGGTGGCCGCCCGCCGCACCTTCCTATCATCAGCGGACGTGACGAACGAAAAGCAGCGCGACGGGCGTCGCATCATCGCCCTCTTCCGCCCGTACCGCGCACGCCTGGCGCTCGTGCTGGGCCTGATCGTCATCTCGGCCGGGCTGAGCATGATCTCGCCGTTCCTGCTGCGCGAAGTGCTCGACGTCGCGATCCCCGACCAGCGCACCGGCCTGCTGAGCGCGCTCGTCGGCGGGATGATCGCGATCGCGATCGTCACCGGCGCGCTGAGCGTCGCGCAGACCTACCTCTCCAACATCGTCGGCCAGCAGGTGATGCACGACCTGCGCGCGGCGGTCTACAGACACCTGCAGCGGCTCTCGCTCGCGTTCTTCACGAGAACGCGCACCGGCGAGGTGCAGTCGCGCATCTCCAACGACATCGGCGGGATCGACAACGTCGTCACCTCGACCGCGACCTCGATCGCGTCGAACGTGACGACGGTCGTGGCGACGATCGTCGCGATGACGCTGCTCGACTGGCGACTGGCGATCTTCTCGCTGATCCTGCTGCCGTTCTTCGTCTGGCTGACGCGCCGCGTCGGCCAGGAGCGCAAGCGCATCACCGCGACCAAGCAGGGCAGACTGGCCGACCTCTCCGCGCTCGTGGAGGAGTCGCTGTCGGTCTCCGGGATGCTGCTCG
>DATIOB010000183.1:0-3871 GCA_035473605.1 Conexibacter sp. | reverse complement strand
GCAGCGTCTGCTGCTCGAGCGGCGGCAGCCCGCGCTGCTCGCGGAACTGCTCGACGCGCTGGTTGCGCTTCGACGCCTCGTAGCGCTCCCGCGTCGTCTGAGCGGCGTCGCGACGGTCGGGACGCTGGTTGACGAGCCGGCCGCGCTCCAGCTCGCGCGCGAGCCCATCCCACTCGTTGCGGCGCTCGGGCTCGGCCGGTCGCTCGCCGAGCAGCTCGCGCACGTGCTCGGACGGCTGCTCCACGACCCGCTCGACTTGTGCCGCAATCTGCAGGCCCTCGCGCAGCGTCAGCTCTCGCTGGACCGCGACCCACTGCGCCGCGCGCTCCCCGTGCTCGGCCATCCACGCGTCCAGGTGCCCGCCCTCGGCCGCCAGCCGCTCCTGCGCCGTCGTCAGCGCCACCGACTCGCTCGCGGCCCGCCGCTCGTGCAGCTCCGCCGCCTCCTCGGCCTCCTCGCGCAGCGCGCGCCGGCGCCGCCCGCTGCCCAGCGCCTCGGCGCGCTCGCGGAACTGCGCCGCCTCGGCGAGGTCGTGCTGGCGGCGCTTGTCGATCGCGCCGCACTCGCGCTCCAGCGTCAACGTCGTCGCCGCCTGCTGCGGGTCGAGCAGGTCGAACGGGCGCCCGATCTCCTCCGCGCGTCTGCGCAGCGCGGCGACGTCGAGCGTCTCCAGCTCGCCGGCGAGCTGCTCCGCGTGCCGCGCGACCAGCTCCGCCCGCCGTGGTCCCAGCCAGCCCCGCTGCGCGTCGAACGGGTCGGCCAGCGCGACCGGCTCCAGCTCCGGGTCGAGCTCCCGCTCGGGATCCAGCAGCCGCGCGTCACGCGCGGCGGTGCCCGGCACCGGGGCGCCCCGCGGCACGAGCGTCGCGATCCGCCCCGAGGCGTCGAGGCGCGTGCGGATGCTCGCCTGGCGGTGCTGCGAGATCTTCACCCGCTCGATGTAGAGCTTGACCCGCTCCTCGTCGGTGTTGCCCATGCCGAGGTACTCGCGCGGGATGTAGACGCGGTGCTCGTAGACGCCGCGCGTGTCGCCGACGTAGGTCGCCTCCTTGCCCTGGCTCTCGTGGCCGGCGAGCACCGCGGTGCCCCGGACGGTCGCCCCCTGCAACGGGAAGCTGTGGCTCGCGTAGCCCAGCCGCAGCGAGCCGACCCGCTCGCCGTCCTTGCCGCCGCGCGCCAGCCGCGCGCGCAGCAGCGCCATGTCGAACCGCACCACGCGCTCGGCATGGCCGGCCTCCCGGATCCGCACGTTGACAGCGCCGCCGGCCACGTCGACCGCCGTCACGACGCCGACCTGGCCGTTCTCGACGCGCCGAGCGCGCGGCTCGCCGTCGACGCGCTCCGGCTGGTAGGAGCCGTTCGCGAGCACGACCACGTCCCCGGTGTGGATGCGGTAGTCGCGGTCGACGGCGGCGATGCCCTCCCCCCCGAGCTCGCCCGCCGCCAGCCGTCGCTGCTGCGCGAGCACGTTGAGCGCGTTCACGTCGTTGTTGGAGCCGTGGACGATCAGCTTCGACTCCATCACGCCGTGCTGGTGGCGCCACACGTCCCAGTCGGCGACCATCGCCCGCATCGACCCCAGCACGTCGTCCTGGAAGCTCAGCGCGCCGTGCTTGCGCAGCAGCCCCACCGCGTGCTCCGCGTTGCCGGCGTCGAGCGCGACCTGGTAGTCGCGCAGCCACGGGTGGATCTTGCCGGGGTCGTCGGGATCGCGATGACGGCGGACCTCCTTCAGCTCCGCGACCGTCAGCTGCTCGGAGAACCGCATCGCGGTGAACAGCCCCGGCAGCTCGATCGCCCCGAGCTGCCCCTCGTGACCCACGGCCAGCACCCGGACCCCGTGCCGCTCGACCCACGACGCGATGTCGCCCCAGCGCGCGAGCCCGACCTTGCTCGCCTCGTCGATCAGCAGCAGCGTCCGCTCGCCGAGCTGCAGCGTCCCCTGCTCCAGGCGGTAGCGGACCTGATCCAGCGACAGCGCCTGCGCCCCCACCTGGAAGCCCAGCCGCTGCGCCGTCGAACCGTCGACCGCGCACGCGACGACGTCCCAGCCGTCGTGCCGGTGCGCGACCGCGACCGCCTCCAGCGTCGGTCCCTTGCCGGTGCCGGCCAGACCCGTCAGCACAGACCAGCCGCTGCCCGCCGTCAGCTTCGCGACCGCCTCGAGCT
This sequence comes from Conexibacter sp., assembly GCA_035473605.1. Classification (GTDB taxonomy): domain Bacteria; phylum Actinomycetota; class Thermoleophilia; order Solirubrobacterales; family Solirubrobacteraceae; genus Conexibacter. Next base: position 1,702 of record DATIOB010000183.1, on the reverse strand, counting down.
GCTCGCCGTCGAGTCTGTGACCGCCGCCGATGCCCGCCTCCGCCGCGACCCGCCCGGCCTCGACCGCCGCTGCCGACAGGCCGCCGGCGGAGCTGCCCGCCGCCTTCGCGGCGATCCGCATCACCTGCTCCTCCAGCGCACGGATCTTGACCGTCGTCGCGCGCGAGCCCTCGAGCGCGATCAGCTCGCCGCTGCGCTCCAGCTCCTCCAGCCACGCGTACGCCTCCGCCGGCGTGAGCCGACCCGGCGCGACCTCGAAGACGATCGCGCGCGCCTCGCCCAGCGACACCGTCGGGCCGCGCAGCGACATCCGCTCCTCCAGCGCCTCGCGCGCGAGCTGCTTGCGCTCCTCGATCCCAAAGGCGTACCCGCTGCCGCTGCGCAGCGCCTCGACCTGCTCGGAGCGGAAGCCGAACTCCTCGCCGATCGCACGCCAGGCCGCCGCGATCGCCTCCGGTGACTGCTGCTTGTCCTTCGCCTGGCGCGTGCGCGCGGCGACCCCGCCGAGCGCGGCGCCGGTCACCTTCACACCGGTCTCCCGCTCCTCCTCGCGGATCGCGCGCAGCACGTCGCGGGTGCGCCCGGACAGCCGTTCCATCATCGGTTCGGGGACGCCCTCGATCTCGAAGAAGCGACCGTTGCGGCCGGTGCCCGCGCGGACCTCGAAGCCGAGCTGCAGCGCCTGGTCGGCCAGTGCCGCGCGGAAGACCGCGCCGCCCTCCAGCGGCGCGTCGCCGGTGAACAGCGCGAACGACTGCGGCGTCACGAGCTTGCCGTCGGAGCGCAGCACTCCGACCACGACGTTGTGCACGTGCAGCTGCGGCGAGGGCACCTGCTCGTCCTCGGCCCGGCGCGCCGTGACGTGCAGGGCCTGCACCATGACCGCCCCCTTCGCCGGCTCGCGTATTCCGCTTCTGGGACCCCAGTAGACGACGTCCTTCGTCTGCACCATGTGATCGACGGCGGCCTTCGCCGCGATCTTCGTCGCGCGCTCCATCAGCACTCTCAGCTCCGGCGACGCCTGGCTCCACGCGATCGACCACGACTTCGGCGCCGACAGCGTCAGATCGATGCTGGTGACCGCGGCCGCCTTGCGCATCAGCGGCTCGCCGTCCCTGCCGAGCACTGGCTGGCCGTGCTCGTCGAGCACCTCGACCTTCGTCGGCCCGGCGCGCCGGACGCGCTCGCCCGTCTGCGTGTGCCGCCCCATCAGCGCTCTGGAGAGCGCCGCCCCCGTCGCCTCCTGCCCGGCCTCGACGCCAAGCGCGTCCAGCGCGCCGGCCTCGCCGACCCACATCGGATACGACCCGCTGGCGGCCTCGTCCTTCGCCGTCCAGTAGTCGCCGCGGCCGTACGCCTGCGGCTGGTCGCCCTTCTCGAGCGGGTACTGCGCGGCCCGCCCGGCGGCGGCGAGATCGCCTTGGACGATCGAGATCTTGCGCATCGTCAGCACGCTGGCGGCATTCTAACGCGCCAGCTCTTGTACGTCTAGTCTGCACCTGACCTTTGCTGTTCGTCGTTGACCGTGCTGGCTCGGACATCAGCGGACACAGGCGCTTTCGCGCACGGTGATGCCGCGTTCTGTGCTGGCGGCACAGAACGCGGCATCACCGTCACGGCCCCGGTGACGGGGGGCACCGGGGCCGTGACTCATTCGCTGCCACTCACGACGAGCGGTCGGCCTGGGAGCAAAGGCCGCTCA
>DATIOB010000182.1:0-4431 GCA_035473605.1 Conexibacter sp. | reverse complement strand
CTGGCGCGAGATCTTGCGAAAGCGTCGCTCGATCTGATCCCGCTGGGCCTGGGTGACGGACGTGTTGCGTCCCTTGACCTCGATGCGCATGGGCTCCCCCTTCTATGGGTGGGCTCGGGTGTACCACCATCGTAGTCCCCCCAGAACACGGATCCCGAACCCGCCCACGAACGTTCTAGGGAATGAATGTCAGCGCGCCAGCGTGCGCGCGTAGGCGACCGCCGCGACGTGCTCCGCTCCGGCCGCGCGCAACGCCCGCGCGCAGGCGTCGAAGGTCGCGCCGGTCGTGTGCACGTCGTCGACGAGCAGCGCCCGCCGCGGGACCGGCCCGGTGACCCGCAGCGTCAGCCGGCCGCCGGCCAGCCGCGTGGCCCGCGAGGCGCCGAGCTGGCGCGTCGCGGGGCCGGCGCGCCGCAGGCAGGGGGCGAGCGTGAGCGCGCGCCGCCGCGCGAGCGCCTGCGCGATCCGCGCCGCCTGGTCGAAGCCGCGGCGGCGCCGGCGCGACGGATGCAGCGGCACCGGCACGAGCACGACGTCGCGCAGCAGCTCGGCGGGCGCCCCGGCCGCGATCTGCGCCGCCATCAGCTCGGCGAGCGGCAGCGCGGCGCGGAACTTCAGTCCCGCTACGAGCGCCCGCGCCGGCCCGTCGTAGGCCAGCGGCGCCCACGCTGCGGCGAAGGTCGCGTCGCGCGCCGGGCAGGGGTCCCCGCACGGGAGCGGCAGCGCGCAGCGCGGACAGCGCTCGCGCGCAAGCCACGGCAGCTGCGCGCGGCAGGCGTCGCAGATGACGGCGTGCGCGACGGCGAGCGGGGCGCGGCAGGCGGCGCAGACCGGCGGCGCGAGCGCGGCGAGCAGCTCGTCGCGGGCACGCAGGAGCAGGTCGGCCGCGCGCGAGGAGCGGACGGCGGGCGCGGGCAGCGCGGGCTCGCGGGGCGCGGGTGGGCGGCGGGATGCCATGCGCACAGCCTGGCGCAGGGCGCTGTGCCGTCTCCACCCCCGGACTGCGACAATCGCCGCACATGTCTCCGGACGCATCGTGGAACTTTGCGCCGGGCGTCGTCATCGCACTCGTCCTCTACGCCGCGATCTACGTCTGGCGCTGGCGCGCCTCGCGCACGCCGACAGAGCCGCACCCGCCGGAGGTCTGGCGACTGCTCGTCTTCCTGCTCGGGATCCTCGTCTTCGCGGCGGCGCTGATCTCGCCGATCGACCCGCTCGGCGAGCAGATCCTCGCGATGCACATGGTCCAGCACGTGCTGCTGCTGGACGTCGCGCCGATCCTCGTGATCCTCGGCTTCACGAAGGTGCTGTTGCGGCCCGCCACGCGCCGCATCCACTGGTTCGAGACGCGCGCCGGCTGGCTCGCCGCGCCGATCTTCGCCGTCGTCTTCTACACCGCCGCGATGTGGGTCTGGCACATCCCGGCGCTCTACAACGCCGCCGCCGAGCACAGCGGCGTCCACATCCTCGAGCACATCACGTTCGTCTCGGCCGGCTTCCTCTACTGGTGGCACCTGCTCTCGCCGGTCTCGACGCGGCTGCGGCGCGAGGGGATGACGCCGATCGTCTACATGCTCAGCACGAAGGTGACGGTCGGCTTCCTCGGCATCCTGCTGACGTTCGCGCCCGAGGCGATCTACGAGTTCTACAAGGACCAGCCGGAGTTCTGGGGGCTCTCGCCGACCAGCGACCAGGCGCTGGCCGGTGCGATCATGGCCGTCGAGCAGGCGCTCGTGATGGGGATCGCGATCGCCTTCCTGTTCGTGCGGATGCTGAGCGAGGCCGACAAGGCCGACGAGCGCGCCGAGCGGCTCGCCGATCGCGAGGCGGAACGGGCGGCGCAGGGTGAGCCGCTGAACGCGAGCGAGCTGCCCGCTGCGGGCGAGCCGCCGGCGCCGAGCACGAGCGCGGCGGCCGAGCCGCCGCGCCAGTAGTCCCTACTGCCGCGGGCGCAGGCGGTCGATGATGCCGGTGCTGCCGGCGATCGCGCCGATCAGGATGCCGCCGGCGGCGACCTCGGTCCCGGGCAGGATGATCGAGTCCTTCAGCGCGGCGCCGTCGCCGATCGTCGCGCCGTCGCCGATCACGAGCGGGCCCTGCAGGCGCACGTCGTTGCCGATCTTGACGTCGCGGCCGATCCACACGGGCGGCTCGATCAGCGTCGCGCCGTCGAGCTTGGTGCCCTCGCCGGCGATCACGTCCTCGGCGATCGGCTCGCCCTCGACCTCGATGTGCAGCTCGCCGCGCATCGCGTCGAAGGTGCCGTCCTTCAGCTCCGTCAGCGAGCCGACGTCGTTCCAGTACTCGTCGATCTCGTGGATGTGGAACGGGACGTCCTGCGCCAGCAGCGCCGGGAAGACGTCGTTGGCCCAGTCGACGAACGGCTTGTCGGGGAAGTAGTCGAAGATCGACGGCTCGAACAGGTAGATGCCGCAGTTGCCGAGGTCCGACAGCGCCTCCTCCGGCGCCGGCTTCTCCTGAAAGCCGGTGATGCGGCCCTGGTCGTCGTGCAGCACGACGCCGAACTCGCGCGTGTCGGGGACCCGCTTGACGGCCAGCGTCGCGACGCCGCCCGCCTCCTTGTGGCGCGCGACGAAGCGCGACAGGTCGATGTCGGTGAGCGCGTCGCCGGAGATGATCAGGAACGTCTCGTCGGCGAGGAAGTCGGCGCAGTTGCGCACGCCGCCGGCGGTGCCGAGCAGCTCCGTCTCCTCGCGGTAGACGATGCGGTCGCCGAAGTACTTCCGGATCGTGTCCGGGAAGTAGTGCAGGTTCGCGACGATCTGCTCGACGCCGTGACGTTCGAGCAGGTCGACGATGTGCGCCATGACGGGACGGTCGAGGACCGGCACCATCGGCTTGGGGATCTCGTACGTGAGGGGGCGGAGGCGCGTACCGAGCCCCGCTGCGAGGACCATGGCTTTCATCGGTGCGTGAGGCTAGCGCGTCAGCCAGGCGTCGGGGTCGGCGGTGCGCGCTCTGACGGCCTCCGGAAGCCTGCCGGCGGCGAGATCGGCGAGCGTCACGTGCTCCAAGACGTCGCGCAGGCTGGCGCGCACGGCGACCCAGACCTCGCGCAGCGGCTCCGCCGTGCCCTCGAAGCCGAGCTTCTCCGGCCGCTCGCCGGCGACGGCCGCGAGCGGGCCGTCGATCGCGCGGATCACGTCGGCGACGGTGATCTGGTCGGCCGGCTCGGCGAGCCGGTAGCCGCCTTCGGCACCGCGTCTGGAGATGACGATCCCGCCCTGGCGCATCTGCACGAGGATGTTCTCGAGGAAGCGCAGCGGGATCCCCTGCGCCGACGCGATCCGCTCGCTCTTGAGCGGATGCTCGTCGGTGACCGCGGCCAGCTCGACGGCGGCTCGGACGGCGTAGTCGGTCTTCGCGGAGATGCGCACGCAGCGGATTGTGTACGACCGGCCGGTCGCGTGCGGCTACGTCGCGGCTAGGTGCCGATCTCCCACGAGGTCAGGTAGCGGCGCTGGTCGTCGGTCAGCGCGTCGATCTCGACGGCGAGCGAGGCGAGCGTCAGGCGCGCGATCTCGTGGTCGAGCGCGCGCGGCACCTCCAGCACCTGCGGTCTCAGCTCGTCGGCATGGCGCACGAGGTACTCGGCGACGAGCGCCTGGTTGGCGAAGGCGACGTCCATCACCGCGGCCGGGTGACCCTCGGCGGCGGCGAGGTTGACGACGCGGCCCTGCGCCAGCAGGTGCAGGCGGCGGCCGTCGGGGGTGACGAACTGCTCGACGTGCTCGCGCACCTCGCGCCGCTCGGGGGCGGCCGCGCGCAGGTCCTCGATGCTGATCTCGACGTCGAAGTGGCCGGCGTTGCAGAGCAGCGCGCCGTCGCGCATCAGCTCGAAGTGCTCGCGGCGGACGACGTCGCGACCGCCGGTCGCGGTGATGAAGACGTCGCCCTTGGCGGCGGCGGCGAGCGCCGGCATCACCTCGAAGCCGTCGAGCTTCGCCTCCAGCGCGCGCAGCGGGTCGACCTCGCAGACGACGACCTGGCTGCCGGCGCCGCGGGCGCGCAGCGCGATCCCACGGCCGCACCAGCCATAGCCGAAGACGACCACGACGCGGCCGGCGAGCAGCGTGTTGGTCGCACGCAGGATGCCGTCGAGCGTCGACTGGCCGGTGCCGTAGCGATCGTCGAAGAAGCGCTTCGTCTGCGCCTCGCCGACGGCGACGACGGGGAAGCCGAGCTTGCCCTCGGCCTCGAGTGCGCGCAGGCGCAGGACGCCGCTGGTCGTCTCCTCGGTGCCGCCGACGATCTCGCTCAGCAGCTCGGTGCGACGGCTGTGGAGGACCGAGATCACGTCGGCGCCGTCGTCCATCGTGACGTGCGGCTTCGTGTCGACGACCCGCTCGATGTGGTCGTAGTAGGTCGCCATGTCCTCGCCCTGGATCGCGTGCACGGCGATCCCGCTGC
>DATIOB010000181.1:0-14046 GCA_035473605.1 Conexibacter sp. | reverse complement strand
GGCCGTCGGCCAGCAGGCTCAGCGCCGCGCGCATCCGGGCCTGCGCGCGCCACTCCGCGAACGTCATTCCGGTCTCGGCCGCGAAGAGGCGCGCGAGGGTCCGGATGCTGGCGCCGACCTCCAGGCCCCATGCCAGGCAAGCGCGGTCTCGACTGAGCCGAGCTTGCGGAAACCCGAGGGGCTGACCGCGGAGCCGCTACCCTCAACCGCTCTGGGTGTGCCGGGAAGTCTGGTCGGCGACACACGTCGTCGACCCCGAAAGCCCCCCGTGCCCTCCATCTCCGAACAAGACCCGCAGCGTCCCGACGAGCCCAGCGGCGTCGTCGAGACCGTCAAGACGAAGGTCGTCGATCCGCTGACCGACTTCCTCGACGACGAGGTGCTCGGCGGCCTGCTGCTGCTGATCGCCGCCGTCGTCGCGCTCGCGTGGGCGAACAGCCCGTGGAGCGAGAGCTACTTCGAGCTCTGGCACACGCACGTCGAGCTGGGGATCGGGAGCGCGACGATCGACCTCGACCTGCACGCCTGGGTCAACGACCTGCTGATGGCGCTGTTCTTCTTCGTCGTCGGAATGGAGATCAAGCGCGAGCTGGTGACCGGCGAGCTGCAGGACAAGCGCGCCGCCGCGCTGCCCGCCATCGCCGCCGCGGGCGGCGTCGCGCTCCCCGCGCTCATCTTCACGCTGATCGCCGCCGGCGGCGACGCCGGCAGCGGCTGGGCGATCCCGGCCGCGACCGACATCGCCTTCGCCGTCGGCGTGCTCGCGCTGCTCGGCCCGGGGATCCCCTCCGGCGTGCGCCTCTTCCTGCTGACGATCGCGATCGTCGACGACCTGATCGCGATCGCGATCATCGCGCTCTTCTACGGCGACGGTCTCGCCTTCGGCTGGCTCGCGCTCGCCGCCGCCGGCCTGCTCGCCGTCGCCGCGATGCAGCGCCTCGGCGTCCGGCAGGTGTGGGCGTACGCGCCGCTGGCGCTGCTCGTCTGGATCGCGACCTACGAGTCGGGCGTGCACGCGACGATCGCCGGCGTCGCGCTCGGCCTGCTCGTCCCCGCCCGCCCCTTCCGCGGCCGTGACGTCCACACCTTCCTCGAGCATCGCCTCCATCCGCTCAGCGCCTATCTCGTCGTGCCGCTGTTCGCGCTCGCCAACGCCGGCGTCGACTTCGGCGGCGGCGTCCTGGGCGACGCGCTCGGCTCGTCGGTCACGTGGGCGGTCACGGCCGGGCTCGTGCTCGGCAAGCTGATCGGGATCTCCGGCGCGACACTGCTGGCGCTGCAGCTCGGCGCCGGCAAGCTCCCAGCGGGGATGACCCGCGCGCACGTCTTCGGTGTCGCCGCGCTCGGCGGGATCGGCTTCACCGTCTCGCTCTTCATCGCCGACCTCGCCTTCACCGACCCGCTGCTGACCGACGCCGCCAAGGTCGGCATCTTCCTCGGCTCGATCGCGGCCGGCACGCTCGGCGCGCTGCTGCTGCGCCGCGTCAGCCGCGCCTCCCCGACCGGTTGAGCCATCTGCCGCAACGCGTGGAAGTCAAAACGGCGTGCGGGCCGGAGCGTCGCGATGGCAGACGGTCTGTCGCCTCTCCCTCAGTGAGGTCGAAGCGGGTGCGAGGGCAGCGTGCGGACGCTCCGCTCCATTAACACTTTATAGCGGATTTCGCCGCCTCATGAGGCGCTGATCGGTCCCTCACAATCGCTCGCCGTGACCCGGGAGCTGAGAGAGGAGACAGGCCGGATGACGGACGTAATGGGGCTTGAGAAGATCGGTCGGGCAGATGCGCCGCTGGTCGGCGGCAAAGCCGCCAACCTGGGGGAGCTCTCGCGAATGGAGGGGGTTCGCGTCCCGCCTGGCGTGTGCGTCACCACCGCCGCCTTCGCGCGGGCCACGGCCCACGCGCCGGCGGTCGGGGAACGGCTGGAGCAGCTGTCGCGACTGGGGTCGAGCGACGGCGCCGCGATCCGGGCGGCGAGCGCGGAGGCCCGCGCGGCCGTCGAGGCGTGCGCGATCCCGGAGGACGTGGCGACCGCGATCGCCGAATGGCTCGGCCGGGTCGGGGAGGACGGGGCGTATGCGGTGCGGTCGAGCGCGACTGCGGAGGATCTGCCGGGCGCGTCGTTCGCCGGCCAGCAGGACTCCTACCTGAACGTGGCGGGGCTCGAGGAGGTGCTCCGGCACGTCCGTCTCTGCTGGGGATCGCTGTTCACCGAGCGAGCGGTGGCCTACCGGCTGCGCAACGGGTTCGACCACCGCAGCGTCCGGATGGCGGTGATCGTCCAGCGGATGGTCCCGGCGCAGGTCGCCGGCGTCCTCTTCACCGCCGACCCCGTCAGCGGGCATCGGAAGGTGGCGGTGGTCGAGGCGGTCTTCGGGCTCGGCGAGGCGCTGGTGTCGGGGGCGGCCGCGCCGGACGCCTACCGCGTGCGCGACGGCGCGGTCGTCGAGCGGGCGCTCGAGCCCGACCGGCGGGACCGGCCAACGCTGACCGACGACCAGGCCGTGCGGATCGCGCAACTGGGGCGCCGGATCGAAGCGCACTTCGGCAGCCCGCAGGACGTCGAGTGGTGCCTGGCCAGCGATGGGCTCCACGTCGTCCAGTCGCGGCCGATCACCACGCTGTTCCCGATCCCGGAGGCCGACGACGACGAGAACCGGGTCTACGTCTCTGTCGGTCACCAGCAGATGATGACCGAGGCGATGAAGCCGCTCGGACTCTCGGTGTGGCAGCTGACGCCGAAGCGGCCGATGCGCGTCGCAGGCGGCCGGTTGTTCGTCGACGTCACCGAGTTCTTGGGATCGGAGGCGGGTCGCGCCTCCCTCCTCGGGCTGGTCGGCAGATCGGATCCGCTCATCGGCGACGCGCTGCGGACGATCACGGCGCGGGACTTCGTCCGGCCGCTCCCGGACCCGCCCGCGGCCGCCCTGCCGCTGGGCGGCGCGAACGGATCGCTGGACGCAGACCCGGCGATCGTCGAGCAGCTCGTGGCGCGCAGCGAGGCTTCGATCGCGGCGTTGAAGCGCGACATCGAGGGTCGGTCGGGCTCCGATCTGCTCGACTTCATCGTGCAGGACTTCGAGGAGCTCCGGCGGCGCGCCTTCGACCCGCAGAGCCTCCAGGTGATCCTGGCCGGGATGGAGGCGGCCTGGTGGCTCAACGAGCGGTTGGCCGACTGGCTGGGTGAGCGCAACGCGGCCGACGTGCTCACGCAATCGGTCCCGAACAACGTCACGGCGGAGATGGGTCTGGCGCTCCTCGACGTCGCCGACGCGGTCCGTCCCCATCCGGAGGTCGTGGCGTTCCTGCGGCGCGTCCGCGAGGAGGGCTTCGACGAGCAGCGGTTCCTCGACGCGCTGGCGGAGGTCCCGGGCGGCGTGCAGGCGCGGAACGCCCTGCGCGCCTACCTGGACCGCTACGGCATGCGCTGCGTCGGCGAGATCGACATCACGCGGCCCCGCTGGAGCGAGCGGCCCACCGCGCTCGTCCCCGCGATCCTCGCCGACGTCGAGCAGTTTGGCCCCGGTGCCGCCGAGGAGCGCTTCGAGCGCGGCCGGCGCGAGGCGGAGGAGCGGCGGCACGAGGTCCTCGAGCGGCTGCGGGCCCTGCCCGACGGGGACCGCAAGGCCGCGGAGGCCGCGCAGATGATCGCGCGAGTGCGGACCTTCGCCGGCTACCGCGAATACCCGAAGTACGCCATGGTCACCCGCTACCTCATCTACAAGCGGGCACTGCTCGCCGAGGCCCAGCGGCTCGTCTCGGCCGGGCTGCTGCGCGAGCGGGAGGACATCTACTACCTGGCGTATCAGGAGCTCTACGAGGTGGTCGGCGGGAACCTGCCCGACGAGGAGCTGCTGCAGCGCCGGCGCGACGAGTTCCGGACCTACGAGCGGCTGACCCCGCCCCGGGTGCTCACCTCCGACGGAGAGGTCCTCGCCGGCTCCTACCATCGCGACGACGTGCCGGCGGGAGCCCTGGCGGGACTGGCGGTCTCCGCCGGGGTGGTCGAGGGACGGGCGCGCATCGCGCTGGACATGGCGCAGGCCGACCTGCAGGCCGGCGACATCCTCGTCACCAGCGGCACCGACCCCAGCTGGACACCGGCGTTCGTGGCGATCGCCGGACTGGTGACCGAGGTCGGCGGGATGATGACCCACGGCGCGGTGATCGCCCGGGAGTACGGCCTGCCGGCCGTCGTCGGCGTGGACGGCGCCACCCGCCTGATCCGCGACGGGCAACGGATCCGCGTGCACGGGACCCACGGGTACGTCGAGCTGCTGTCAGACGACGAGCGACCATAGCCCGCACAGCACGTCATCGCGCGCGACGACAGATCGCTGAATGCTGCCTCGCCATCGTCCCGACCGCCGCTCCTGCTCGCGGCCTGCGCCGGTTCTCGTGCGATGCCGCCCTCGTAAACGCGATCGACCTGCGCGCCTATGGTTGGAGTAGCGGCTTCATCGTCGGCAGGTCCCAGCATGCGGTCGCGTCCGTGCCCCAGCGCGCGCTCGCGCCGTCGGCGATGCGGGTTCGTCCCATCAATGCTTGCGATCGGCCGATCGCGGTGTGGGATGATCCGCGTCGATGGATCTCCGTCAGCTGCGTGCCTTCGTCGCGGTCGCCGAGGAGCTGCACTTCACACGGGCCGCCGAGCGCCTGCAGGTCGCGCAGTCGGCGGTCAGCGCACAGGTGCGCGCGCTGGAGCGAGAGCTCGGAGCGCCGCTGCTGAGACGCAGCACGCGCAGCGTGGCGATGACCACGCTCGGCGCGGCGTTCCTCGACGACGCGCGCGACATCCTGTCGCGCGTCGACGCGGCGCGCAGCCGGGCTCGTCGCGCCACCGGCGCCGAGCGCGAGCGCTTGGTGGTGGGCTGCCTGGGCCCCGCTCCGGGCGAGCTGCTGACGCCGGCGCTCGCGCGGCTGGCGGAGGCCGAGCCGCACGCCGACGTGGAGGTGCGCACGTTCGACTTCGCCGAGATCCTGCCCGCCGTGCGGACGGGGCGCGCGGATGTCGCGTTCGCCTACCTGCCCTACGCCGCCGCGGAGCTGGAAGAGCTCGATGTGCTTGCGCTGGGAGCGGAGCGGCGCGTCGTGGTGGTCGCCCGCTCGCACCCGCTCGCGAGCGCACGGTCGCTGCGGCCGGCGGACCTCGTGGGCGAGGTCTTCGTCTCACATCCCGACGAGGTCTCGCAGACCTGGCGCGACTTCTGGCTGCTGACCGCGCAGCTCGGCGGGCACCGGCCGCCGACCGCCGCGCGCGCTGCCAGGACGCTCGACGACTGGCTGCACCTGATCTCCTCCGGGGAGGGGATCGACACTGCGCCGGCCCTGGTCGCGCGCTACTGCTCTTGGCCGGGGCTGGCGTGCGTGCCGCTCGACGACGCGCCTGCCGCGCGCCCGGCGCTGCTGCGCCGGCGCGACTGCGCCGCCCGGCTGACGACGTGCTTCGCCGATGTCGTGCGGGAGCTGGCGGCGCCGGTCACGCGTCCCAGCGCACCGGCAGCTGCTTGACGCCGCGGAACTCCCACCCGCTGACTTCGACCGGCTGGTCGGGGTCGAGGCGCAGGCCGGGGCAGCGCTCGAAGAGGGTGCGGAAGGGGATCCGCATCTCGTAGCGCGCGAGCAGGTTGCCGGCGCAAAAGTGCGCGCCGAAACCGAAGCTGCGGTGCCCGCCCTCGCTGCGATCGAGATCTAGCCGATCGGGGTCGGTCCAGTGGCGCTCGTCGCGGTTGGCCGACGCGTGCACGGCGGCGACGTGCGCGCCCGCGGGCAGCTCGACGCCGGCGACCTCGACCGCTTCGACGACCTCGCGCGTCGACGTGCCGACGGGCGACAGCCAGCGCAGCCCCTCCTCGATCGCCTGGTCGGTCAGTGCCGGGTCGCCGGCCAGCCGCGCCCGCACGTCGGGGTGCGAGAGCGCGCCGTACATGCAGTTGCCGGCGCCGTGGCCCGGCTCCTGCATGCCGCCGAGCAGGATCAGCTTGAGGTTGGAGAGCGTCTCGGCGCGAGTCGGCGCGCCGTCGGGCACGTCGGCGTGCAGCATGTGCGACAGGATGCTGTCGTCGGGCTCGCGTTCCAGGCGGGCTACGATCGGCGCAAGCGTCTCGTCGATCTCGCGGCTGGTGTCGTCGGCGAGCGCCTGCTTGTCCGGATCGCCCTCGAAGTTCGCGCCGCCGGCCGCCAGCCCCGAGAACCAGCGTCGCAGGGGGTCCGCGTCGATCTCGCCGATGCCGAGCACGGTCGCCAGCGACAGCACCGAGACGGGCTCGAACAACTCTGCCATCAGCTCCGCCTCGCCACGGCCCGCGAGGCCGGCGAACAGCCGCTCGACGATCGGGCCGACGACGCCGGGCGCGCTGCGGTGCACGGCGGCGCTGCGCAGCGCCGGGCCCAGCGAGGCGCGCATCCGCCGGTGCGGGTCGCCGTCCACGGTCAGCACGTTGCGCCCCAGCGTCCGCTCCAGCGGCGAGGCTCCGACCGCCGCGGTGAAGCGCTGCGGATCGCTCGCGACGGCCGTGGCATCGTCCCAGCGGGTGACGAACCAGAGGCCGACCGCGGGCACCCACGCGACCGGCTCGGCGTCGCGCAGGCGGCGATAGACAGGATATGGATCGGCGTCGAGCTCAGCGAGCGTGACCTGCGCGCCGAGATCGTCGCGGGCGGCTTGGCTGGGGACCATCGTGACCTCCTCGTAGTGGCCGCCATCCTCGCGGCAACCCGCGGCCGCGACAACAGGGATCGACGATCGATTGTGCGTGCGCGCAGCTGAATCGACGCGCTCGCTGCGCGCGGTCAGTGCGAGCCGCCAGCGGCGAGCCGTGCGGCGGAGTCGATCTCACGCGCGCTGACGTGCTGTGCCGTGCGCACGAACATGTCGACGAGCGGCTCGTCGCGCGCACGGCGCCGCACGACCGCGAGCGTCGCCGGGCGGGCATCGGCGAGCGGGACGAAGCAGATGCCCGGCCACGGGTAGTAGCGGCTGATCAGCGTCGGGCAGGTGTCGATCCCCTCGCCCTGCTTGATCAGGTGCAGCCATTCCTCCATCGAGTCTGCGCCGCGCGGGTGCACCGCCGGCCGGCGGCCGAGCTCGGCGGTCAGCACCCAGAAATCGCGCCACGTCTGCGAGACGGCCGCCGTGTGGCTGATGAAGACCTCGTGCTCCAGCTCCGCCGCGCGCACCTCGTCTCGGCCGGCGAGCGGGTGCGTGCTGGCCATCGCGACGACCCGCGGCTCGGCCACCAGCGGGACGACCTCCAGCTCCGCCAGCTCCTGCTCGTCGTAGGGCAGGTAGAGGAACGCGACGTCCGAGCGCGCCTCCAACAGGCTCTCGCGGATCTGCGCGAAGTCGAACGCGTGCACCTGGACGCTCATGCTCGGCCGCTTGCGCGCGAGCTCGTCGAGCACCGCGCTCAGCAAGTCGCCCGGGACGGCCCCGAGGCAGCCGACCGACAGCGTCTCGGCTTCGCGCTGGGCGAGCGCGCGCGCCTCGGCGAGGACGCGGTCGGCAGTCTCCAGCAGCTCGCGTGCCTGCGGCAGGAGCGCCTCGCCGACGCGCGTCAGCTCGACGCGGCGGCTGGCGCGCGTGAACAGCGGCGCGCCGACGTCGCGCTCGAGCACGCCGATCTGCGCGCTCAGCGCGGACTGGGCGAGGTGCAGCCGGGACGCCGCCCGCGTGAAGTGCAGCTCATCAGCCACCGCGACGAAGTAGCGCAGCTGACGCAGGTCCATCGCGCGCTCACGTGGTCGCGCGCACGCGTGAGTAGACCCCGGCCGCCACGAGCGTCATGCCGCCCAGCAGCCAGGACTGCCAGGCGTCCTCGAGGCCGAGGAAGGTCGTCACGTTCGTGACCTGCAGGATCAGCAGCGCGCCCATCAGCGCGCCGACGAACGAGCCGCGCCCGCCGAAGATGCTCGCGCCGCCGAGCACGACGGCGGTGATGCTCATCAGCGTGTACTCGATCCCGAGCGTCGCGTCGCCGATCCCGACCTGGCCGGCCAGCGCCGTCGAACCCAGCAGCGTCAGCCCGGCCGCCCCCACGTAGGCCAGCAGCCGCACGCGCCCCGGCGAGAGGCCGATCCGTCTCGCCGCGTCCGCGTCGGAGCCGACCGCGCGCAGCGCCATCCCGCCGCGCGTACGGCGCAGCCACAGCTCGAGCGCGATGCCGACCGCGACCGCGGCGATCAGCACGACCGGGAACGGCCCGACCGCCGTCAGCAGCGTGTCGCTGAGGCCGAGGTCGTAGGGGCCGTCGGGCGTCTCGCGCAGAAGCAGCGAGATGCCCTGGAAGACGATGTAGGTGATCAACGTCGTGACGATCGGTGATACGCCGCCGGGCCCCACCATCAACCCGTTGACGAGGCCCGCCGCGAGCGCGACTGCCAGCACGACCGCGACCCCGCCCAGCAGGCCGCCCGCGCCGAGCGGCTCGACGAAGAAGAACGAGCCGACCACGACCAGCAGGCCGCTGAGCGGGCCGACCGAGAGGTCGAAGCCGCCGGCCTGCACGACCATCGCCTGGCCCAGCGCGATGAACGCGAGCGCGGCCAGCAGCGTCAGCATGCCGCGGAAGTTCTGGACCGTCAGGTAGCGCTCGTTGTCGAGCGCGGCGAAGGCGCCGAGCGCGATCACGATCGCCGCCAGCACGACGCTGGGGAAGTAGTCGCCGCGCAGGAAGCGCGAGCGTGCGGCCGCGCCCTCGCCCGCCTCGCGTGCGTCGCCGGCCATCAGCGCCGCGCGCGCGATCTCGTGCTCGGTCACCTGCTCGCCCGCGAGCTCGGCGACGACGCGACCGCGTGCGAACACCAGCACGCGGTCGCACAGGCCTTCCAGCTCGACCGGGTCGGAGGAGACGACCACGACGCCCGCGCCGTCGTCGGCGAGCGCTCGCAGCGAGCGGTAGATCTCGCTGCGCGCGCCGACGTCCACGCCCTGCGTCGGGTCCTCGACGAGGAACAGCCGCGGCCGCGCCAGCAGGGCGGCCGCGATCAGCACCTTCTGCTGGTTGCCGCCCGACAGCGTCGCGACCGCCGTCTCGGTCGAGGCGGCGCGCACGTCGAGCCGCTCGACCTCCGCGTCGACCGCGGCGCGCTCGGCGTCGCCCTGCACGATCCAGCCGCGCTGGCGCTCGTCGAGCGTACCCAGCGCGATGTTCTCGCGCACCGACAGCGGCAGGAAGAGGCCGTCGTCGTGGCGATCGGCCGGCAGGTAGACGATCCCGCGCGAGCGCGCCGCGCGCACGCTCGAGAGCCGCGCCGACGCACCGTCGACGACGACGGCCTGCCGGCTCGGCCTGACGCCCGCGAGCGCGTGCAGCACCTCGCGCTGGCCGTTGCCCTCGACGCCTGCCAGCCCGACCACCTCGCCCGGCGCCAGCGCGAGCGACACGTCGGCGAAGCCGCTGCCGCCGAAGCCGTCCAGCTGGAGGATCGGGGCGGCGGGCTCGGCGGGCGACGCGGCCGCGCGCTTGGCGGGGAACGCCGCCTCGATCGAGCGGCCGACGACCTGGCGCACGATCTCGGCGTCGTCGATCGCGACCAGCTCGTGCGTCCCGGTCACGCTGCCGTCGCGCATGACGGTGACGCGGTCGGCGATCCGGCGGATCTCCGGGATGCGATGCGAGATGTAGACGACGCCGACGCCCTCGCCAGCGATCCGCGCGACCCAGTGGAAGAGGTTGTCGATCTCGGCCGCCGACAGCGGCTCGGTCGGCTCGTCGAGGATCAGCACGCGCGGACGCGCGACGTAGGCCTTCGCCAGCTCCACCAGCTGGCGCTGGGCGACGGTCAGGTCGCAGACGCGCGTCTGCGGGTCGATCGTCGCATGCACGGCGTCCAGCGCCTCGCGACACCAGGCGACGCGCTCGCGCACGTCGGCCTCGGGCGCCGCGAGCGCCATGTTCTCGACGATCGTCAGGTCCGACGCGAGCGCCGGGCGCTGGTGCGCGATCACGAGGCCGCGCTCGCGCGCCGCGGCGGGGGACGGGTCCGCCATCGGCGCGCCGGCGATCTCGATCGTGCCCGCGTCGGCTCGCTGCGAGCCCGACGCGACCGCCATGAGGGTGGACTTGCCCGCCCCGTTCTCCCCGACGAGCGCGTGCACCTCGCCCGCTCGCACGGAGAGCGAGACGCCCTTCAGCGCGTGCACGCCGGGATAGGACTTGTGGATGCCCTCGAGCCGGAGGGCGAGCGCCGGGTCCACCCTCATCGCTCAGCCTCCGAACAGCTTCGACATCGCGGCCTCGTCGAGCTGCGAGGACAGGATCGCGTCCGGCGGCAGCGCTCTGTCGCACTGGACGGCGAGTCTCGCGTCCGAGCTGGTCGAGTCCTCGAACAGCGGCAGCTCGATCACCGACGGCTCAGGGTCCTCCTTGCCGGCGGCCGCGGCGACGGCATGGCGCAGCGCGGGACGCACCAGCCACGGACGCGACGAGACGGTCGCGAGCTCGAATCTGCCGTCTCTGCCGTCGCGCGCGGTCCACTCGCAGCCAAGCTCGTTGAAGTCGTTGGTCGCGATCGGGACCAACGGCCGGCCGGCCGCCTCGAACGCGCGCAGCGCGCCGATCGTGCTGCCGCCGTAGTCGGAGATCACGCCGTCGATTCTCGGGTGCTTGGTCAGCAGCCCGGCCATCACTCTCTGCGTCTGCGCGACGTCCCAGTTGGTGTCGACCGGCCCAGCGATCAGTCTCATGCCGGGGTTTCTGTCGAACACCTCTCTGACGCCCGCTGCCTCGAGCGGGCTCGCCGGGTTGCCGGGCGTGCCGCCGAGGAAGACGACGTCGCCTCTGCCTCTGAGCACCTTGACCATCCACTCCGCCCACGTGCGGCCGTTGGACTCGGGGCTGTCGTAGACGGCCGTGACGTAGTCCTGGCCGAGCTTGCCGCCGATGTCGGCCGGCAGGAGCGAGACCTTCACGCCCGCGCGCATCGCGGCGCGCATCGCGGGGATCAGCGCCGGGCCGGCGTCCGGCAGCACGACGATCGCGTCGGCGCCCTGGCTGACGAGCCCGTTGATGTCGGAGATCGCCTTCTGCGTGCTGCCCTGGGCGTCGGTGTAGATGACCTCCTCGATCGCGTCGCACCTCCCCGCCTCCTCCTCGATCTCGGCGCGCGAGATCTTGCGCCAGGAGTTGGCGCCGTAGCCGTCGGCCACGCCGACGGTGATCGGCTCGTCGCCGCAGACGTCGGCGATCGAGACGAAGTCGTCGGGCGAACCGACCGCGGGCGCGTCGCCGTCCGGGGTGGCGGCCGCCTGCGTCCTGGCGTCACCGCTGCCGGTGGCCGCGCCGCCGGTTGCGGCGTCGTCGCCGTCGCTGCTTCCGCAGCCGGCCGCGAAGGCCAGCGCGACCAGCGTCAGCAGTGCGGCGATCACGCGCAGGGGCATTCGCCGCCGCCCCGGTCGGGTGCGGCGCATCTCGTGTGACATCACCTTTCTCCTTACTGCCGCGACGACGTCGTCGTCGGTGATTGGGGCGTGGATGGTCGCTGTCGGCCTGCTCGGCGCAGGGCCGCCCACCACCTGCGTCCGAGGTTCTGCAGGAAGCTCATCTCGCGGGCCGCGACGCCGACGGCGATGACCGCACCCTGGATCAGGTACTGGGTTGCCGTGGGCGCGCCGAGCGCGAGCACGAGCTGGTCGAGCTGTGTGAGGAAGAGGGCGGCGAGGACCGTCGCCAGGACGCTCGCGCGGCCGCCCGTCAGCGGCGTGCCCGCGAGCACGACGACGGCCACCGTGGGGATCAGGTAGTCGTTGCCGACGGCGACGCCCGGCGACTGCTGGAAGCCGGCGATCAGCACGCCGGCGAGCGCGAAGCAGAGCGCGGCCGCGACGTAGGGGGCGACGCGATAGGTGCTCACGCGCACGCCCGCGTGGCGGGCGGCGGGCACGCTCACGCCGACCGCGACGTGGCGCCGGCCGAGCACGCTCCAGCGCAGCAGCGCGGCGACGACTGCGATCACGATCAGCGCCGCGATCACGGTGTTGGGCACGCCGACCGTGCGCTCCAGCGCGATCTCGGCGAGCGCCTGCGGTGCGGCGCTGGGCACGCCGTCGGTCACCGTCAGCACGACGCCCGTGAGGACCGCGTTGGTGCCGAGCGTGGCGATCAGCGGCGTGATCCCCAGCCGCGCGACGAGCAGGCCGTTGCAGAGCCCGATCGCCAGCGCGGCGACGAGCACCAGCAGCAGCGCGACCGCGAGCCCGCCGGCGAGCGACTGCGACCCCTTCGTGACGATCGCCGCCGCCAGCGAGATCACGCCCGCGACGGACAGGTCGAGCCCGCCGTGCTGGACCACGAGCGTCTGGCCGATCGCCGCGATCGTCAACATCGCCGCGAACGGCAGCATCGACAGCAGCGCCGATCCGCGCAGCGTGCCGGAGGCGGCCACCGCGCTGACGGCGACCAGCAGCACCAGCGCGAAGGCGACGCCGCGAAGCTCGGGTGCCAGCCGCAGTCTCATGCCGTCGCGGGCTCCTGCGGAGCGGGCCACAGCTCGTGGCCGAGCGCCTCGCGCCCGACGACGTCGGCGAGCGTCTCGCGGCGCCGCGCCAGCAGCGCGCCGTCGCCGTCGACGAGCACGACCGCCGGGCGCGGGATCGCGTTGAACTGCGTCGACATGACCTCGCAGTAGGCGCCCTGGTTGAACAGCGCGATCAGGTCGCCGGCCTCCACCTCGGGCAGCGCGATGTCCTCGGCGATCGAGTCGTAGGCGCACGTCGGCCCGACGAGCTCGACCGGGACGTCGGCGAGCGGCGCGTCGAGCGGGCGGTCGACGATCGCGGCGGGGAAGCCGACGCGCGTCATGCCGCGCGTGACGAACATCGTCATCGCCGCGTCGACGGTCACGAAGCGCCGGCGCGAGAGGCGCTCGACGTCCTTGACGTCCTGCACGCGAGTGAGCAGCACGACCGCGTTGCCGACCTGGAAGCCGCCCGTCTCGAACTGGACGACCGGCGCGTCCTCGGCGCCGGCGAGCCCGGCGGCCTCCAGCCCGGCGGCGACGGCCGCCGCGTAGCGCTCGGCGCCCGGCAGCTCGTGGTAGGCGCCGTCGGTGCTCGCGCCCGGCGTCGAGAGGAGCACCCAGCGGCCCGGGCGCAGCCCGCCGCCGACGTCGATCCGCTCGGTCGAGACGCCCAGCTCGGCGGCCGCGGCGCGCGTGAACTCGCCCAGTTCGCGCGTGCACTCCTCGAGGTGCATCAGCTGACGCTCGGCGCTGAAGTCGGCGCGGTAGCCGGCGAAGCCGCAGTGGTGCGAGACGCCGCGGTAGTCCAGCAGCGCGTCGTCGCGCAGCGCCTGCACGACGCGCATCGCCTCGCCCGTCTCGACGCTGGAGCCGAACTTGCCCTCCGCGACGCGCAGCGTGCGCTCGTAGGAGGGATCCCTGGCAAGCAGCCGCTCGTAGGAGAGCTTGAGGCGCGCGACGCATCTCACGGGCAGGTCGTGGAGCGCCGCCAGGCGCGCGAGCCGCCGCGCCTCGGCGACCGAGTCGACGTTGACCTGGTGCACGCCGACGCGCACCGCCGCGTCGAGGTAGCTCTGCGACTTGCCGTTGCCGTTGACGACGATCCGCGCGGACGGCACGCCGGCGGCGAGCGCGATCGCCAGCTCGTGCTCGGAGCTGCAGTCGACCAGCGCGCCGCTGCGCGCCAGCACCTGGATCACGGCGCGGTTGTTGTTCGCCTTGATCGAGTAGGCGATCTCGGAGCGCTGCAGGTGACGGTCCAGGGCGTCGCGCAGCTCGCCGTAGTTGGCCTCCAGCTGACCGCGCGAGATCGCCCACAGGGGCGTGCCGTAGCGCTCGGCGAGCTCGCTCAGGCGGACGCCCTCCAGCGCGGTGACGCCGTCGGGGCCGACCTGCGCGCAGTCTGGGGCGACGTCCCTGAGCGGGATGTCATGGTCGATCGTCGTCGACATTCGTGTCCTACCTTCCGATGTGGCGTTCTGGCTTGAAGGGCGGCAGCTGATCGGGGTCGGTGCGCACGTCGACGACGCACGGCTCCCCGCTCGCGAACGACTCCGCGAGCGCGCCCGCGAGCTGCTCGGGACGCTCGACG
>DATIOB010000180.1:0-8981 GCA_035473605.1 Conexibacter sp. | reverse complement strand
GCCACGCTCGCGCTTGGCGCCCGCCCCAGCGAGCTCGCGGCCGCGCTGCGCGTGCGGCTGGGCCCCGATCGTATGCCGGCGCTGCGCGCAGCCTGGCGTGCGCTGCTGTGGACGCGCCTGCTCGTGTGGGCGGCGGGCCTGGGCGGGCTGTTCCTGCTCGGACGTGCGTCGCGACCGCCTCCTGCCGTGTCCCCGCCAGCAGCACGTCCTCGAGCCCTGCCCGCGCGGCGCCGGTTGCGATCAGCACGCGGCCGCGGGCGTGCAGGATCGTGTTGAACGGCGTCACCGGCGGCAGCGGCTCGAGCAGGCCGTGCTCCCGCAGCAGCGCTGCCGCCTCCTCGGCCCGCCCCTGCCGCAGCAGCACCTCCAGCAGCGGGAACAGCAGCGCGCCGCCGCCGTCGAGCACGTCCGCATCGGCGAGCGCGGCGCGGGCGTCGTGCTCGGCCGCGGCGACGTCGCCGTCGGCCAGCGTCGCGGCGGCGCGCAGCACCCGGGCCGAGCGCACCGCCTGCATGTCCCCCGCCCCAGCCGCATGCGCAGCGAGCGCGCTCAGTTGAACGCGCGCGGCCGACGTCAGCCCGCACGCAGTCAGCACCAGCGCGCCGGCGCAGTGCAGTGCCGGCTCCCACGCCATCAGCTCCCCGCTCGCCAGCCCCTGCTCGGCCAGCTCCGCCGCTTCGGCCGCCGGCCGGCAGGCGGCGACGGCATCCAAGGCGCGCAGAACGCGGCGGGCGCGGCCGGCGCGCGGGCTCGCCACGGACCGTGCCGCGGCCGGCGATTCGCCGCCCGCCGCGCGCGACGCCAGCGCCGCGGGATCCCAGAAGGCGTGGTTGACGGCGAGCACCTCCAGCTCCTCCGCGAGCGCCGTCTCCCCCTCCGAGGCGGCCTCCGCGACCGCCTCGTCCAACAGCGCGACCGCCTCCGCGACGTGCAGCTGGGCCAACAGCGCCAGCGCCAGCGAGCGGGCGCCCTCGGCCCGGCTCCGGGGATCCTCGGCCAGCGCGCGCGCGTCGCGCAGCGTCTCCAGCGCCGCAGGCTCGCCCAGCAGCCGCCGCGCGTCGCCGAGCGCCAGCAGCAGCTCGGGACGCAGCGCGTCCGCGGGCGGCTCGTCGAGCGCGCGTGCGAGCAGCGTCGCGGCGACGTCCGGCGCGCCGTCCCGGCGGGCGCGCAGCCCGGCCTCGCCGAGGGCCGCGGCGACCGCGGCGTCGCCGGCCGTCGGCAGCGCCAGCAGGAACGCGGCGGCAGCGTCGCGGTCACCGGCTGCCGCCAGCGCGTCAGCCGCGGCCCGCGCCAGCCGCGTGCGCTCGGCCGGCGCCATCCCGTCGCGGATCGCCATCCGCACGAGCGGATGCACGAAGCGGACCCTCTCCCCAGGCGCGCAGACGTTCGCGGCGGTCAGCGCCGCGAGCGCCGCCTCGCCGGCGCTCTCCTCGATCCCCGCCAGGTGGGCGATCAAACTCGCCGAGCCGACCTCGGCGGCGACCGCCGCCGCACGCGCGAAGGCGTTCGCCGCCTGGGGAACGCGCTCCAGGCGCGCGAACACCAGCGGGCCGACCGCGCGAGCGCCGATCGCCAGCGCATCTGGGATCGCAAGAGCCGTCGGCGCCACCCCCGCCTGCCGCAGCGCGGCGACCAGCTCGGTCAGCAGAAAGGGATTGCCGCCCGTCGCCTCGTGGCACGCGGCGCAGAGCGCGTCGCCGACCTCCGGCGACCAGCTGCCGCGGACGAGTGCCGCCGACGCGGCCGGGCTCAGCGGATCGGGTCGCAGCACGCGGTCGCGCGCCGCGTTCAGCAGATCGGCGAGCGCCCGCGGCGCAGGCGACCGCAGCGGCGTGCGCAGGCCGAGCAGCAGCGCGACCGGCAGCTCGCCCAGGCGACGCGCATGGAAGGCGATGAAGCGCAGCGAAGCCGCGTCGGCCCACTGCAGGTCGTCGACGCACAACAGCAGCGGCGCCCCGCCTGCGGCCTCCGCGACGGCCGCGTGCAACGTCGCCACCGGCGCCACCGGGTCGCTCGAGTCGCCCAGCGGCGTCGCCGTCGCCGCTCGCAGCGCCGCAGCCGACAGCAGCTGGCGCGCGACCCCGAACGCGACGCCGGACTCCAACTCGGATGCCTGCACCGCGACGACCCGCAGCCCGCGGGCCCGGCCGTACTCCGTCGCCGCCGCGAGCAGCGCCGACTTGCCGATCCCGGCCGGCCCCTGCACGATCCGCGCCCCGCCGCGCCCGACGGCCGCGTGGTCGACAGCGCCCATCAGCGCCCGCGCCTCGACATCGCGCTCCAGCAGTCCATCGCCCGGAGGCTGAGCCCCTGCACCCACCTTCCCCACTCTAGAGCGCGGCTTCGCTCCTGCACCCGTAGGCCGCTTCGCGCACGGCGGCGTCGCTCTCCAACCCCGCGCCGAGTGCGCCGGCGATCGTCGCGAGGGAGCCGGCCAGCCACGCGAGGCGGACGTAGCCGGCGAATCCGACGTCGTGGCCGAGCTGCTGTGTCATCGCGTCAGGATCGACGAGGAGCGCGGCGCCGGCGATCGTCAGCAGCAGCAGCGCGACGTAGAGCGTCAGCACCCCGAGCGTGAGCGTCAAGATCGTGGCGGCGTTGAAGAGGATCGCCTGCTCGCGCAGCTCGCGGCGCTGCGGTCGCTCCCACAGGGCGTGGGCGACGGTCAGGAAGACGACGATCCCGCTGATCGAGAGGACGGTCAGCAGCGCGAGCCGGAGCCAGCCCAGCGTGTCGGCCAGGCGCCAGATGTCGGAGGTGACGAGTGCGAAGACGACCGTCGCGATCGCTGCTGTCAGCGCGCGCGAGAGGCGGGCGATCAACCGCCAGGGACGGTTGGCGCGGACCATCCCCGTCAGCAGCCGCAGGTTGCCGCGCACGACCGCCGCCACGTAGCGGACGTCGAAGTCGTCGTCGGGGCGCTCTGGTCGCACTGGCGCCGCCAGCTCCTTGAGACGGCGGTCGATGCGGTCACGGCGCGCCGCTCGGGCGGCATCGTCCGCAGCTCCGCTCGCGACGTGCAGGTCGAGGCGCTCGCCTGCGAGCCGGTCGACCAGTCGCAGCAGCGCGTCGAGCGACCGTCTGCGCAGGCCGACGGCGCCGAGCGCCGGCAGCGACAGCAGCGCTACGCCGTGAGTGGCGCTGGCGTCCGCGACGACGGGTCGGCGGCCGGAGCGCAGCGGCAGGTCGGTCAGCACGATCGCGAGGTCCCAGCCCTCCGCCAGCATTCGGCCTCGCGCCGCGTCGACCATCGCCGTCGCGCCTCCGCGCGGGTCGCCCGCGACCGGGTCGGTCAGAACCGGCACCGACCAGTCGACGGCGTCGGTGACGCGCTCGGCCAGCAGCGGGACGAGCTCGTCGGCCAGCTCGCGCCCCAGCTCCTCCGGCAGTCCCGGGGCGACGAGCAGCCCAAGCGTGACGGAGTCGGTGTCGGCGACCTCCGCGGTGCCGGCGTCGCCGGCGTTCATCTCCCCGCGCGGTCGGCCAGCTCGGTCCCCGGTCCGCTCATGCGCTGGCTCCCACGCGCTCGCGGTCGCCGCTGCCGTCCTGGGAGGCGCCCTCACCGTCCTCGGGGCTGACGTAGGTGACGACCAGCCCGTCGTCGTCGGCGTCGATGCAGATCTTCGCGCCGTCGCCGAGGTCGCCGGCGATCAGCCGGCGCGCGATCCGCGTCTCCACCTCGCGCTGCACGAAGCGGCGCAGCGGCCGGGCGCCGTAGACGGGGTCGTAGCCCTCGCGGGCGATGAATCTCAGCGCCGCCTCGTTCATCTGCACGGTGATCCGCCGCTGCGCCAGGCGGCGCCCGACGTCCTCGACCTGCAGCTCGACGATCCGCTCGATCTCCTCCAGCGTCAGCGGCTTGAACAGCACGATCTCGTCGACGCGGTTGAGGAACTCGGGGCGGAAGTGGCCGCGCAGGTCGCCCATCACCTGTCCGCGCGCCGTGTCGGAGATCGCGCCGTCCGGCGTGATGCCGTCCAGCAGGAACTGCGAGCCGATGTTCGAGGTCATGATGACGACGGTGTTGCGGAAGTCGACGGTGCGGCCCTGAGCATCGGTGATGCGGCCGTCGTCGAGCACCTGCAGGAGCGTGTTGAAGACGTCGGGGTGGGCCTTCTCGATCTCGTCGAACAGCACGACCGAGTACGGCTTGCGCCGCACGGCCTCGGTCAGCTGGCCGCCCTCGTCGTAGCCGATGTAGCCGGGCGGCGCTCCGACCAGGCGGCTGACCGTGTGCCGCTCCTGGTACTCGGACATGTCGAGCCGGACCATGTTGTCCTCGGAGTCGAACAGCGCCTGGGCCAGCGCGCGCGACAGCTCCGTCTTGCCGACGCCGGTCGGCCCGAGGAAGATGAACGAGCCGATCGGCCGGCGCGGATCCTTGACGCCGGCGCGGGCGCGGATGACGGCGTCGGCGACGAGCTGGACCGCCTCGTCCTGGCCGATCACGCGCTCGTGGAGGATCTCGTCGAGCCGCAGCAGCTTCTCGCGCTCGCCCTCCATCAGCCGCGCGACCGGGATGCCGGTCCAGCGCGCGACGACCTCGCCGATCTCGTCGTCGGTCACCTCTTCGCGCAGCAGCCGGGCGCCGTGCTGCTTGGTGCTCAGCCGCTCCTCCTCGGAGCGCAGACGCTGCTCCAGCTGCGGCAGCTTGCCGTGGCGCAGCTCGGCGGCGCGGTTGAGGTCGTAGCCGCGCTCGGCGTCCTCGGCCTCGCGCCGCAGCTCCTCCAGCTCTCTGCGCAGTTGCTGCAGACGGTGGATCGCGTGGCGCTCGGCCTCCCATTGGGCCGTCATCGCGTCGGCCTGCGCGCGCAGATCGGCCAGCTCCTTGCGCAGCGTCTGCAGCCGGTCTCTGGAGGCGCGGTCGTCTTCTCTGGCGAGCGCCGCCTCCTCGATCTCCAGCCGCGTCACGCGGCGGGTGATCTCGTCGAGCTCCTGCGGCAGCGAGTCGATCTCGGTGCGCACGACCGCGCACGCCTCGTCGACGAGGTCGATCGCCTTGTCGGGCAGGAAGCGGTCGGTGATGTAGCGCTGCGACAGCGTCGCGGCGGCGACGAGCGCGGCGTCCTGGATGCGGACGCCGTGGTGGACCTCGAACCGCTCGCGCAGGCCGCGCAGGATCGAGATCGTGTCCTCGACGCTCGGCTCGTCGATCACGACCGGCTGGAAGCGCCGCTCCAGCGCCGCGTCTCTCTCGATGTGTCTGCGGTACTCGTCGAGCGTGGTCGCGCCGATGCAGTGCAGCTCGCCGCGCGCGAGCATCGGCTTGAGCATGTTGCCGGCGTCCATCGCGCCCTCGGACCCGCCTCCGGCGCCCACGACGGTGTGCAGCTCGTCGATGAAGAGCAGGATCCGGCCCTCCGCGGCCTTGACCTCCGTCAGCACGGCCTTGAGCCGCTCCTCGAACTCGCCGCGGTACTTCGCGCCGGCGACGAGCGAGCCCATGTCGAGCGCGAAGACGGTCTTGTCCTTGAGCCCCTCGGGCACGTCCTGACGCACGATCCGCTGTGCCAGGCCCTCGACGATCGCCGTCTTGCCGACGCCGGGATCGCCGACGAGCACCGGGTTGGACTTCGTCTTGCGCGAGAGGATCTGGATCACCCGGCGGATCTCGCCGTCGCGTCCGATCACCGGGTCGAGTCTGCCGCTGCTGGCCTCCTCGACGAGGTCGCGGCCGTACTTCTCCAGCGCCTCGTAGGCGCCTTCCGGCATCGCGCTGGTGACGCGCTGCGCGCCGCGCACCTCGGTCAGGATCTCCAGCAGACGGTCGGCGGTCAGACCGGACTCGTTCAGCAGCCGGCCCGCGGCGGTGTCCCCGCCCGCTCTCAGGAACGCGACCAGCACGTGCTCGACCGAGACGTAGTCGTCCTTGAGCCGCTGCGCCTCCTGCTCGGCGACGTCGAGCAGCTCGCTCAACCGTCGGGAGACGTAGATCTGGCCGGGCGCGGCGCCCGGTCCGCTCACGCGCGGCCGCCGTCTCAGCTCGGCCTCCAGCTGCTCGGTCAGCCTGCCGGCGTCGACGTCGGCGCGCACGAGCAGCCGCGGCACGAGGCCATCGGGCTGTGTGACCAGCGCGAGCAGCATGTGCTCGGGCGCGACCTCGGTGTGACCGAAGCGGAGCGCTCTGGTCTGCGCGTCGTGCAGCGCCTCCTGCGTCTTCTGCGTGAGTCTCTCGGGATCCATGCGTCATCTCCCGCGTTCGGTCGGAGGTTCGTAACGAGCCAGTCGCGCCTGCAGCGCGTCGATGCGATCGAGCAGATCGAGCGCCAGCAGCCCGCCGGCCCAGTTGACGCCGAGGTCGCGCCGCAGGCGCAGCAGCAGGATCAGGCGCGCCGCCGCCTCAGCGGAGAATCGCGGCGCGGCACGTGTCCCGGCGATCGGCTCGAGCGCGCCCAGCGCGACGAGCCGTCTCACCAGCTCTGGGTGGAGCCCCGCGCGACGCGCGACTGCGTCGAGCGGCAGCTGCTCGGCAGGGGGCGAGACGACGAGCGCCGCGATCCGCGTGCGGGTCGGCGCCGACATCTACAGCCCCGCGCGCGGGTCGAAGTCGGACGACGCCTGCGCGAGCCGCTCGAACAGCTCTCTCTGCTCGCGCGTGAGGCGTCTCGGAAGCTGGATCTGCACGACGGCGTAGAGGTCGCCGGGGCGACCGCGCGGGTCGGGCATGCCCTCTCCTCTCAGCCGCAGGCGCCGGCCGCTGGAGCTGCCGGCCGGGATTCTCAGCCGCGCGCTGCCGCGCAGCGTCGGGACGCGCACGCTCGCGCCGAGCGCCGCCTCCCAGGGTGCCACCGGCAGGTCGAGGTAGACGTCGCGGCCGTCGAGGCGGAACCGTCTGTGGGGGCGGATGCGGACGCGCAGGAAGAGATCGCCGCGCGGTCCGCCGCCGATCCCCTCCGTGCCCTCGCCGGCGAGCCGGATCCGCTGCCCGTCGCGAACGCCGGGCGGGATCTCGACGTCGTAGTCGCGGCCGTCGGCGAGCGAGATCGACCGTCTGCCGCCGGCCGCCGCCTCCTCCAACGACAGCTCCAGCACCGCCTCGACGTCGTCGCCGCGGCTCGTGAAGCCCTCGAAGCGGCTGCGGCCGCCCGCGCCCGTGCCGCCGCGCGCCGTCCCGCGTCCGAACAGCTGGTCGAAGAAGTCGCTCATCCCCGGACCGCCGCCGAAGCCGCCGCCCGCGCCGTCGCCGAAGTCGACCCGCATGTCCTCCCAGCCGCCGCTCGGCCCACCCGCTCCGCCGCCCCGGTAGCCGCCGCCGAAACCGCCGAACCCCTCGGCGCCGGAGACGTCCTGCCCCGCTCTCCAGTTCTCGCCGAGGCGGTCGTACCGTCTCCGCTTGTCGGGATCGCGCAGCACCTCGTACGCCTCGCTGATCTCGGCGAACCGCTGCCCGGCGTCCGGCACTCTGCTGACGTCCGGGTGGTTCTCGCGCGCCAGTCTGCGGTAGGCGCGGCGGATCTCCTCCTCAGACGCGTCGCGCGAGACGCCGAGCGTGTCGTAGTAGTCGCGGAAGCCGACCGACATCTACTCCGCTCCGGACTGCCCGACGCCGGCCGGATGGCGCGCGACGAGCACCTGCGCGGGGCGCAGCACGCGGTCGCCGAGCGCCCAGCCCGATCGCGCCACCTCGGCGATCGCGCGGTCGGGCAGCGCGTCGGTCTCGCGCACGCCGATCGCGTCGTGGCGCTCGGGGTCGAACGGCTCGCCGACGGCGCCGACCCGTCTGAGGCCATGCCGCTGCAGCAACGTCTCCATCTGCTGCAGGACCGGCCGCAGGCCTTCGTCCGCGGTGCTGTCCCCCGGTCTCATCCGCAGCGCCCGCTCGACGCTGTCGACGACCTCGAGCCAGTCGGTCAGCAGCCGCTCGCGCGCCTCGCCGCTGCGCCGCTCGACCTCGGCGGCGGTGCGCTTGCGGTAGTTGTCGAGGTCGGCGAGCGCCCGTCGCCAGCGGTCGTCGAGCTGCGCGAGCTCGCCGCGCAGCCGCTCGATCTCGCCGTCGCCGGGCGGGGCCTGCTCCGGCGGCTGCGGGGGCGGCGGGGCCGGGGGCCCGGGCGGCGCGTCGCCTCGCGGGGGCGCCCCCTGCCGCCGCTCACTCTCGTGTGAACTCGGCATCGACGACGTCCTCCTCGTCGGCGCTCGACTGCTCCTCGCCGGAGCCGTTGCCGGCGGCTCCCGCGGCCGCGCTCGCCGCCGCCGGCAGCGCGTTGACGAGCTGCTGCAGGTCGGAGATCAACGGGCGGACGCGGTCGAGCCCGGCCTCGTCCTCGATCGCTCTGCGCGCGTCGATCACGGCCTGCTCGGCGCGCGCTCTCTCGTGCATCGGCAGCCGGTCGCCCAGCTCGTTGACGAGCGACTCGACACGATAGGCGAGCGCGTCGAGCTCGTTGCGCGCGTCGATCTCCTCGCGCCGCTGTCTGTCCTCGGCGGCGTGCGCCTCGGCGTCTGCGACCATCTGCTCGATCTCGGACGGGTCGAGGTTGGTCGACTCCTGGATCGTCACCCGCTGCTCGGCGCCCGTGTCTCTGTCGCGCGCGGAGACGTTGAGGATCCCGTTGGCGTCGATGTCGAAGGTGACCTCGACCTGCGGCACGCCGCGCGGCGCCGGTCTGATCCCCTCCAGCCGGAAGCGGGCCAGCTGACGGTTGTCGCGCGCCAGCTCGCGCTCGCCCTGCAGCACGACGACGTCGACCGCGGTCTGGTTGTCCTCCGCCGTCGAGAAGGTCTCGCTGCGGCGCGCGGGGATCGTCGTGTTGCGCTCGATCACTCTCGTCATCACGCCGCCGAGCGTCTCCAGCCCGAGTGACAGCGGCGTGACGTCGAGCAGCACGACGTCCTCGACCTCGCCCTTCAACACGCCGGCCTGCAGCGCGGCGCCGATCGCGACGACCTCGTCGGGGTTGACGGTCATGTTCGGATCCTTGCCGCCGGTCAGGCTCCGAACGAGATCCTGGACCGCCGGGATGCGCGTCGAGCCGCCGACGAGG
>DATIOB010000179.1:0-5857 GCA_035473605.1 Conexibacter sp. | reverse complement strand
CGTCTCACTCGCCGTTCCGACTGTCGCCTTCTTCGGCGACGTCGCCTTCGGCGACTTCCTCTTCGGCACCAAGTGGGCGCCGACGTTCACGCCGTCGAGCTTCGGCGTGCTGCCGCTGGTGCTCGGCACCCTCTCGACCAGCCTCTGGGCGATGATCGTCGCCATCCCGGTCGGGCTGCTGTCGGCGATCTTCCTGAGCGAGTACGCCTCGCCGCGGGTGCGCAAGATCGTCAAGCCCGTGATCGAGGTGCTCGCCGGCATCCCGACCGTCGCCATCGGCGTCTTCGCGCTGCTGTGGCTGAGCCCCGCGATCGACGACCTGTTCCCCTTCAT
Organism: Conexibacter sp.; assembly: GCA_035473605.1. Classification (GTDB taxonomy): domain Bacteria; phylum Actinomycetota; class Thermoleophilia; order Solirubrobacterales; family Solirubrobacteraceae; genus Conexibacter. The sequence goes on along the minus strand of DATIOB010000179.1, from coordinate 5,524 downwards.
GGTCAGAATCCCACCCTTCTCGGCGGGCGTCGCCGGCATCGCGATCGGCCTGATGATCGTCCCGATCATCGCCTCGATCTCCGACGACGCGATGCGCGCGGTTCCGGGCGGTCTGCGTGAGGCGGCGTACGGCCTCGGCGCGACGCGCATGAAGGTCGCCACCCGCGTCGTCTTCCCGGCCGCGATCTCCGGCATCGTCGCCTCGATCGTGCTCGCGGGCTCGCGCGCGATCGGCGAGACGATGGTCGTGCTGCTCGTCGCCGGCGCCTCCCCCAACCTGACCCTCAACCCCGGCAGCTCGGTGCAGACGATGACGGCGTTCATCGGCACCACCGCCACAGGCGACATCTCGCCGGGGACGATCAAGTACGACACGATCTTCGCCGTCGGCTCGCTGCTGTTCGTCATGACGCTGCTGATGAACATCATCGCGATCCGGCTCGTGCGCAAGTATCGGGAGGTCTACGAGTAATGTCGATCGGACGACTCAACCCCGGCGGCGGGTCGGCGCGCACACGCCTGGCCGTCGCGGGCGCCCGCTCGACGGCGCTGACACAACAGCGCGGCGGCGACAAGATCAAGGGCAACATCTTCTACGCCCTGCTGCTGCTGGCGCTGGCGTTCGCGCTCGCCGGCCTGACCGCGATCATCGTGCAGGCGTTCGTGAAGGGCTCCCCCGCGCTCTCGACGCACCTGCTGACCGACCCGCCGTCGGCGATCGCCTCCAGAGCCGGCTTCCGCCCGGCGATCCTCGGCACGCTCTATCTGATCGTCGGCGTGATCGTGCTGGTCGTGCCGATCGGGATCGGCGCCGCGCTGTACCTCGAGGAGTACGCCGACAAGACGCGCCGCTGGAACAGACTGATCGAGCTGAACATCCAGAACCTCGCGGGCGTGCCGTCGATCATCTACGGCATCCTCGGGCTCGCCTTCATCGTGCGCGGCCCGCTCGACCTCGGCTTCATCCTGGCGGCCGGCTCGTTGACGCTGGGGCTGCTGGTGCTGCCGACCGTCATCCTCGCCTCGCGCGAAGCGATCCGCGCGGTGCCGCCGTCGATCCGAGAGGGCTCGCTCGCGCTCGGCGCGACGCAGTGGCAGACGATCCGCCGCCAGGTGCTGCCGGCCTCGATACCGGGCGTCATCACCGGCGTGATCCTCGCGATCTCGCGCGCGATCGGCGAGACGGCGCCGCTGCTGCTCGTCGGCGCCGCGACGTTCGTGACGTTCAACCCCAGCTTCCTCAGCTCCGACGGCTACACGGCGCTGCCGGTGCTGATCTTCAACTACGCGACCCGACCGCAGGACGAGTTCCGCGTCCTGGCCTCGGCAGGTGTGATCGTGATGCTCGTCGTGCTGCTTGCGATGAACGCGTTTGCGGTCTGGCTGCGCAACCGATACGAACAACAGTGGTAGGAAGGCACGACATGAGCGAGAGCGAGCAGACCGAGACCGATGCGATCCAGGAGGCGGCCGCCGAACAGACGCACGGCCTCAGCCAGCGGATCGCGGTCCCGGCGCACGAGACCGCCGCCGAGCCCCATCCGCTCGGCGCCGAGAAGGTCTTCGAGATCAAGGACGCGTCGGTCTCCTACGGCTCGAAGGTCGCGGTCAAGGGCGTCAGCTTCGACATCTTCCAGCACGACGTGACGGCGCTGATCGGCCCGTCGGGCTGCGGCAAGAGCACGCTGCTGCGGTGCCTGAACCGGATGAACGACCTGATCCCGTCGGCGAGCGTCGGCGGTGAGATCCTGTACCACGGCCAGGACCTCTACGGCTCCAGCGTCGACCCGGTGCAGGTGCGCAAGCTGATCGGGATGGTCTTCCAGAAGCCCAACCCGTTCCCCAAGTCGATCTACGACAACATCGCCTTCGGTCCGCGCGTGATGGGCATGAAGGGGAACATGGACGAGATCGTCGAGAGAGCGCTGCGCCGCGGCGCGCTGTGGGACGAGGTCAAGGACCGCCTGAAGGAGAACGCGTTCGGGATGTCCGGCGGCCAGCAGCAGCGCCTCTGCATCGCGCGCTGCCTCGCGGTCGAGCCCGACGTGATCCTGATGGACGAGCCCTGCTCGGCGCTCGACCCGATCTCGACGCACAAGATCGAGGACCTGATGCTCGAGCTCAAGCAGGACTACTCGATCGTCATCGTCACGCACAACATGCAGCAGGCGGCCCGCATCTCCGACCGCACGGCCTTCTTCACGGTCGAGATGGAGGAGGGCGACGACAGCAAGCGCCACGGCCGCGTCGTCGAGTACGACGTCACGGAGAAGATCTTCCAGACGCCGGCAGATCCCCGCACCGAGGCATACGTCACCGGGAAGGTGGGATGACCGAAGGCGCGCCGCAGCCGATCGCCAGCAGCAGCAGAGACCTGCGCGGAGCGTTCCGGCAGGAGCTGGCCGACCTCGAGGGCCTTGCCCTCGACGGCCTCGACATGGCGATCATGCAGCTGCAGCGCGCGACCGAAGCGGTCGAGCACCAGGACATGGCGCTCGCGACCGCGGTCGTGCAGGGCGACGACGAGATCGACCAGCGCTATCTGATGCTGCACGAGCGGCTGCTGGCGCTGCTGGCGCTGCAGGCGCCCGTCGCCGTCGACCTGCGGTTGATCGCCGCGCTGTTCCACGTCGCGGTGACGATGGAGCGGATGGGCGACCAGTGCGTCAACGTCGCGAAGCTGATCCCGCTCGACGGCCACCACCCGCCGGTCCACGCGATCCTGCTCGAGGAGCTGGGCGTGATGGGGCGGCTCGTCGCGGCCGAGGTCGCGCAGGCCAAGCGCGCCTTCGAGACGCGCGACCTGGCGCTGGCACGCGACCTCCTGCTGGAGGACCGCGACGTCAACGAGCTCAACCGCCGCGTCTTCCACTTCGCCTGGCAGAGCGGCGCCGACCCCGAGACGCGCGAGTGGGCGATGCACATGATCCTCGCCGCGCGCGCGATCGAGCGGATCGGCGACCAGGCGATCGACGTCGGCGAGCAGCTGGCGTTCGTGCTGACGGGCACCTTCGAGGAGTTCCGCGACTCCTCGCACCCGTCGGCCAGCGACGCCGCCGACGCGATATAGGTCGCTCGGCGGCGGGCGCGGGCGCCGCGCTTGGACGCGGGCGGGCGCTCAGCCGGTGAGCGCCGCGACGCGCGCCGCGAAGGCGTCGATCTCCTGCGCGCCGTCGAGCGCGCCCAGCTCCAGCTCGTAGTCGCGCGCCTCGCCCGGCGCCAGCACCGTCAGCTCGCCGCGCTCGCGCGCGGCCGCGCGACCGTCCGCGGTGTCGGTCGCCGGCTCGATCCCGAGCACGTAGGTGCTCTCGCCGAGCATCCGCCAGGTCCAGTGGTAGGGGAACTGGTCGCGGCGGTACAGCTCGTAGAGGCCGAAGCCGCGCGCCCGGTTGACGAGCGCGACCGGCACGCGGCCGTCGGCCTCCGCGGCGTTGTCGTGCTCGAAGACCTGCTCGCTCCAGCCCGGCTGCGGCGCCAGCATCGTCGTGTAGCCGTCGGTCGCGCCGCCGGCGTGCAGCGCCCGCACCGAGCGGGCCGGCACCAGCAGCTCGGCGCCGGCGTCGAGCAGCGGCCAGCCGGCGTTGACGTGGTAGAGCAGCATCTGCTCGGCGGGCGCGTAGCCCTCGTTGGCGACCGTGTCGGAGATCCGCAGGCTGCGCTCCCCCACGCGCGCCTCGACGCGCCGCCGCAGCACCAGCCGCTCGCCGAAGACGGCCGTCTGCACGATCTCGCCCTCGGCCCACAGCGTCAGGCCGCCGTCGGCGTCGGTGCGCGTGCCGTAGCCGCACAGCCGCGCCGGCAGGCTGGAGGCGCGGCCGTGCAGGCCGCTCCCCTCCTCCGCCCCGCCGATGTGGTCGAGGCCGCCGGTCGTCATCAGGCCGGCGCCGAACGAGCGCAGCCAGCCGTTGCCCTCCGGCTCGTAGCGCTCCGGCGGCAGGTGGCCGGTCGGCGACTCCCACGCGAGCGAGCGGCCGTGCAGCGCGCAGCGGCCGACGTCCATGCAGCGATCGACCAGCAGCTCGAACTCGAAGCCGGCGCCGGTGCGGAACTCGAGCACGCGCAGGCCGCGCTCGCCGCCGTCGCCGAGCGTCACCAGCCGCACGCCGGCGACCTGCTCCAGCCGCCCGACGCGCCGGCGCAGCTCACCGGCTTCGATCCGCTCTCCGAACAGCTCCACGACGACGTCCTCTCGCTCCGCGCCGCGCCGTTCGCGGCGATCGGCGGGATCGTGTCACGTCCGTGTTCGCACCGGATTGAGGCCGAAGCTGACGCGGACCGCTCTCCCGCCAGGGGTGGCGATCGTCGCGACCACGCGCAGGCGGCCGCGTGTGCTGAGCACGCGCACCTTCGCGCGGCCGTTCAACGTCACCCGCAGCCGCACCAGCTCGCCGGCGGCGGCGCGGCCGCGGGCGCGGCCGATCGTCGTCGAGCGCAGGCCGAGCGCGCGCGCCGCGGCCTTCGAGATCGTCAGCGGCGCGTCGATCCGGCACGCGACCGAGCAGCGCATCCACAGGTTGGCGCGGCCGGCGGCGACGAGCGCGACCGACCGGTTCTGCTCGCGGCGGCCGCGCACGACGAGCGTCGCGCCAGGCGCCGGCTGCGCTCCGGGATCGGGTTGCGGCTGCGGCTGCGCGGGCCCCGGCTGGGGCGCCGGCTCGACGGTGGGCCGCGGGCGGGTGCTCGGCTGCGAATCGGTGGTCGGCAGCGGGCGCGGGTCGGCCGGGGGAATCGGGTCGGGGCCCGGTCTCGGCAGCGCCGGCAGCACCGCGGCGCTCGTCGGCGTGAAGGCGGTCATGCGCGCCGCCGCGGGGTCGCCGCCGAGCGCGTGGGTCGCCCGCACGCGCAGACCGAAGCCGAGATCGGCGGCGGTCGGCGTGTAGCCGGCGCCGGTCGCGCCGGCGATCTCCCAGCAGGCGCCGAGTGCGTCGCAGCGCTGCCACTGGCGGGTGGCGGCGCCGGGCGCGGCACCGGTCAGCTCGACCCCGACCCGTGGCGTGCCGGCGAGTGCCGGCACGGCGCCGGCGATCGTCGCCGTGCCGTCGGTGGTGGTGAGGCTCTGCCCCGCGTGCCCGTCGCTCAGCCGCAGCGTGAAGGAGCGGTCGCCGTCAGCGCCGGCGGGGTCGAGCAGCGGCACCGCGACGCGCACGCGCTGCTGCTGGCCGCTCAGCAGCGCGGTGCCGCTGGCGGCGACGTAGTCGACGCCGGCTCTGGCGCTGCCGTCGACCGTCTCCCAGTGCACCCAGGTGCGGCCGTGGCCGATCGGGCGCGTCAGCTCGAAGCTCGCGACGCCGGCGGCCGGGTCGGCCGTCGGCGAGCCGGCGGCGACGCTGAGGAAGTTGTCGCTGCCGCTGAGGCAGCGCGGGTTCGGCAGTCTGTCGAGGACGATGATGTCGAAGAGCCCGCCGTTGCAGGCGGCGTCGCCGTCGATCTGTCTCGTCATCGCCGAGTTGGCGATCACGCCGGTCGCGCGGTCGCGCGCGAACTCGACCCCCGCGGCGACCTCCTCGCTCAACTCCAGCGCGAC
>DATIOB010000178.1:0-8482 GCA_035473605.1 Conexibacter sp. | reverse complement strand
CGAGGTTGAGCAGCAGCAGCGTCACGTCGAAGCGGCGCAGCTGCTCGAAGAAGCGATGGTGGCCGAGCCAGAAGGCGCCGATCACGGCGAAGCCGATGAAGTACGAGGCGACCTGCGGCGCGAGGTCGCGCAGCGCCCCCGCCAGCTCATCGGGCGCGCGCGACTCCGGCAGGTCCGGCACGTCGAGGCCGAGCACGAGCAGCGTGATCGCGATCGCGAAGACGCCGTCGGAGAAGGCGACGACCCGCTCGTAGCCGGCCGACCCCTCCTCCTCGATCTCGTGCTCGGGCGCGCTCATCTGCCGGAGGCCATCTCCTCCGCGATCTCCGCCAGCTTCGGCGGCGGCACGTGCGCAAGGAACTCGTCGCGCAGCCACAGCGCGACCGTGCTCTGCAGCTGCGAGACACGGCCCATCGTTCTGCCGTGCTTGACGACCTCCTCGGCGCGCTTCTTGCGCTCCTGCTCGAAGGCAGGGAAGGCCGTCTCCCAGGGCTGTGAGAGCAGCAGTCTGCCGAGCGCGTCGGCGTCCTCGATCGCCATGCACGCGCCCATCGCGGCGAACGGCGTCGTCGCGTGGGCGGCGTCGCCGAGCAGCACGACGCGGCCGTCGATCCAGCTGTCGATCGGCGCGAGGTCCCACGCCTCGGTCCGCACGATCCCGGCCTCGGGCGTCTGCTCGACGGCGGCGGCCAGAAGCTCGTACCAGCCGTCGATGTGGGCGAGGATCTCCTGCTTGTCGACGCTCGTGCCGCCGGCCGCCGCTCTGTGCATCACGTACCAGCGCGCGCGGCCGCCGCCGACGTCGGCTATCCCGCCCTTGGAGCCCTTCTCCCAGATCTCGATGTGGTGACGCTCGGGCAGCAGCTCGTGCGTGAAGGGGATCAGCGCGCCCCAGCCGGAGAAGCCGGAATAGTGCAGCTCCAGATGTCTGCCGGCGACGAGGTCGCGCAGCGTCGAGTGCGCGCCGTCGGCGCCGATCACGAGGTCGGCGCTGACGCGGCCGCCGTCCTTGCGCACGATCGTCGCGGAGTCGGCGTCCTGCTCGAAGCCGACGACCTCCGAGCCCATCTTCACGTGCTCGGCGCCGAGCGCCTCGATCAGCGCCTCCTGCAGGCCGTGGCGCTGGATGTCGTAGGTCGGCGCGCCCAGTCTGCGCGACACCTCGCCGACGGGCAGCGACTCGATCAGCCGGCCGTGGCGCGAGCGGATGTCGGTGAACTCGATCGCCGAGCCGAGCCGCGCGAGCGTGTCGGGATCGACGCCGAGGTCGAGCAGGTGCTTGATCGCGTACGACCAGATCGTGAAGCCGGTCGCGCGGCTCTGGAGGTGGTCGTACTTCTCGTGCACCTCGACCTCGACGCCGCCGCGCTGGAGCGCCAGCGCGACCGTCAAGCCGCCGATCCCGCCGCCCACGACGACGACCTTGCTCACCTGCGCCATGCCTGCCGCCTCCCTGCCGTCCGTGCGCCGCCCGCGTGCGCGGCCGGCCGTCTGCCCGGCTGTCTATCAGGAGCGGCGGCGCGGGGCCAGTCCCATCAGAGCCGCGTGCCGCCGGAGACCTCGATCCGCTGACCGGTGATCCAGCGGCTGCCGCTCGTCACGAGCGCGGCGATCGCGCCGCCGACGTCGTCGGGCTCGCCGACGCGGCCGAGCGCGGTCATCGCCACGATCGTCTTCTGCAGCTCGGCGTCGTTGCGGATGAAGCCGTCGCCGAAGTCGGTCGCGACCGCGCCGGGGGCGATCGCGTTGACGGTGATGCCGCGCCCGCCCAGCTCAAGCGCCAGCACTCTCGTGAGCACCTCGACGGCGCCCTTCGCGGCCGCGTAAGCGGCGGTCCCGGGGAAGGTGAAGCGGGTCAGGCCGGTCGAGACGTTGACGACGTCGCCGCCGTCGGTGAGCAGCGGCAGCAGCCGCTGGGTGAGGAAGAAGACGCCCTTGACGTGGACGCCGAAGATCTCGTCGAAGCCGGCCTCGGTCGCCTCGGCGAACGACGCGTGGTACGCGGCGCCGGCGTTGTTGACGAGCACGTCGAAGCTGTCGCGGCCCCAGCGCTCGGTGAGCGCCGCGGCGACCTGCTCGGCGAAGGGGCCGAAGGAGGCGTGGTCGCCGGTGTCGAGCTGGAGCGCGACGGCCTGGCGGCCGAGCTGCTCGACGGCGGCGACGACCTCCGCCGCCTCCGCCTCGTTGCCGCGATAGGTGACGATCAGGTCGAGGCCGGCACCGGCGAGGTTGAGGGCGGTGCTGCGGCCGAGGCCGCGGTTGGCGCCGGTGATGAGGGCGATGCGCTGAGTGGTCATGCGGGCCAATGTGGACGCGAGCGACGTGCGCAGAAAGGGCCGCGTCGATCCAGGGACCGACGATCCCTGGCTGCGATCGCGCGCGCTGCTACTACTGAGCGATGGACCGCGATCAGCTCGCCGACTTCCTGCGCCGCCGTCGCGAGGCGCTGCTGCCGGAGGACGTCGGCCTCGTCGCCGGGCCGCGGCGGCGCACCGCCGGCCTGCGCCGCGAGGAGGTCGCGGCGCTCGCGAGCATGTCGACCGACTATCTGACGCGGCTGGAGCAGCGGCGCGGCCCGCAGCCGTCGGAGCAGATGCTCGCGTCGCTGGCGCGCGGTCTGCGCCTCTCGCTCGACGAGCGCGACCACCTCTTCCGCCTCGCCGGCCACACGCCGCCGTCGCGGATCCACCGCACCAGCCACGTCAGCCCGGCGCTGATGCGCGTGCTCGACCGGCTCGACACGCCGGCGCTCGTGGTCTCCGACATCGGCGAGACGCTGGCGCAGAACGAGCTGGGCGTCGCGCTGCTCGGCGACCACAGCCTCCACACCGGCCCGCGCCGCTTCTTCGCCTACCGCTGGTTCGCCGACCCGGTCGAGCGCGACGCCTACACCGCCGACTACCACGACCACCACGGCCGCATGCTCGTCGCCGCCCTGCGCACGGCGCTCGCGAGAGATCCCGCCGACGGCACGGCGGCGGAGATCGTCGCGCAGCTGAGACGGGAGAGCACCGAGTTCGCGGCGCTGTGGGCTGAGCACGAGGTGTCGGAGTGCGGCGCCCCGCGCCGCAAGCGGATCATCCATCCGACGATCGGCCTGATCGCGGTCGACTGTCAGGTGCTCGTCGCCGAGAACGAGGCCCAACGGCTGCTCGTCTACACCGCCACGCCGGGCAGCGAGGACCACGACAGACTGCGGCTGCTGTCGGTCGTCGGGCGCCAGCGGTTCGACGACGTCACGGCCGCTCCCCGCGGCTGAGCGGTCCCCGGCCGCGCAGCTCCTCCGCACGCGCGGCGAGGAACTCCTGCTCGGGGCCGTTGTCGGTCAGCGCCAGCGCGGCGCGATAGGCGTCGGCGGCCTCGGCGTGGCGGCCGAGGCGGCTGAGCAGGTCGGCCTTCGTCGACGGCAGGTAGCGGTAGCCGGCGAGGCGGCCGTCGCGCTCGATCGCCTCGACCGCGGTCAGTCCCGCCGCCGGCCCTTCGACCGCGGCCAGCGCGACCGCGCGGTTGAGCGCGACGACCGGCGAGGGCCAGACGCGCAGCAGCGCGTCGTACAGCTCGAGGATCTGCGGCCAGTCGGTCTCGGCGTGGCTGGGCGCATGCGCGTGCAGCGACGCGATCGCCGCCTGCAAGGTGAAGCGGCCGGCGGGCCCGGCCCGCAGCGCGGCGACGATCAGCCGGTCGGCCTCGGCGATCTCCGCCTGGTCCCACCGCGAGCGGTCCTGCTGCTCCAGGCGCGTGAGACGACCGGCGGCGTCGGTGCGCGTCGCGCGGCGGGCGTGGTGGCAGAGCAGCAGCGCCAGCAGCCCGGCCGCCTCGTGCTCGGCCGGCAGCAGCGCGTGCAGCGTGCGCGCGAGGTCGAGCGCACGGTCGGCCAGCTCCTCGCGCACGAGCCGCTCGCCGCTCGGCGCAGTGTGGCCGGTCGCCGACAGCAGGTGGACGACCGTCAGCGCCGCGTCGAGCCGCTGCGGCAGCTCCTCCGCCGCCGGCACCGCGTACGGGATCCCGGCGGCGGCGATCTTCTTCTTCGCGCGCGTGATCCGCGCCGCCATCGTCGGCTCGGAGACGAGGAAGGCGTGCGCGACGTCGGGCGTCGCGACGCCGCAGACGAGCCGCAGCGTCAGCGCCACCTGCGCCTCGCGCGCGAGCGCCGGGTGGCAGCAGACGAAGACGAGCCGCAGGCGGTCGTCGGGGATCGCGTCGGCGGCGTCGTACTCCGCACCGCCGGAAGCGCCGTCGCCGCCGGGACCGAGGCCGCCGCCGAGCGACTCCTCCCCGGCCGGCTCGATCAGCAGCGGCAGCTTCGCCCGCAGCGTGCTGCCGCGCTGCAGCGCGTTGAGCGCGTTGCGGCGTGCGGCGGTCGTCAGCCAGGCGCCGGGGCGCGCCGGCACGCCGTCGCGCGCCCACGCCGTCAGCGCCGACACGTACGCATCCTGGACGCTCTCCTCGGCCGCGTCGAGGTCGCGTGTGACGCGCACCGTCGCGGCGAGCACGAAGGCCCACTCGCGCCGGTGCGCCTCCGCGACCGCCGCTGCGACCTCCCCGCTCACCCCTCCTCCGCGACCTCGAAGCCGAGCAGCGGCCGCACCTCGACACCGCCCTCGACGATCGGCGTCATGCGCGCGAGCGCGAGCGCGTGGTCGAGGTCGCGCGCCTCGATCACGAAGACGCCGGCCAGCTCCTCCTTCGTCTCGATGAAGGGACCGTCGGTCAGCAGCTCGCCGCGGATCGAGGTCGCGGTCGCGGCCGGCTGCAGCGCCAGCCCGGCGATCTCTCTGCCGCCGGCCGCTCTGATCTTCCCGGGCAGCGCCATGTGCGCGTCCATCACCTCCTGCGGCAGCTCCTCCGGCGGGACGCGTTCGTAGAGCAGGACTGCGTACTGGGGCATCAGGCAACCGCCTCGGTCGAGTTCGCGTGCGTCTCGAGCCATTCTCTCCATCCGCGCGCCAGCCCGGCAGCGTCGGCCGCGGGGTCGAACAGGTGCAGCGCGACCGTCGCCGGGTCGCCCCAGCGGTCGCGGCCGTAGACGCGGAAGAGCAGGTCGTCGGCGCGCACGCCGAGGAAGTCCGGCGTCAGGTAGTCGAGCGTCCCCTCGATCGCCGGCAGCCCCGCCGCCGCCTGCAACCGCACCGTGTCGCCGACCGCCGCCGCGCGCGGCAGGCCCAGCTCGGCGCAAAGCGTCGCGAAGGCCGCCTCGGCGTCGAGCCCGACGTAGGTCGCCGTGCGACCGGCGAAGTGCGCGACGTAGGCGGCGAGCGAGTGGCGGTAGAAGTCGGTGTGCGCGACGCACTCGGCGTAGATCCGCTCCCAGTCGCCGGCGTCGGCGACGCTCTCGTGCAGGAAGCGCACGCGCGTCCCATCGGGGTGCGGCTCCAGCCGGTAGTCGAGCCGGTTGCGCCAGCCGTCAGCCCGCTCGGCGCGCGTCTCGAAGTGGTGCGGCGGCTCCCACGCGGTGACGGTGCCGCCGCCGCTGCTGAGGCCGCGCTCGGCGCCGCCGACGCGCGGCTCGTAGTCGATCTCCCAGATCCACGCCGCGCAGCGCGCGGTGATCGCCTCCCACACCTGCTGCGGATCGCCGGGCAGGATCGCCTCCCAGCTGACGCTGAACGGTCTGTGCATCGGGTCCTCCAATGTCGCGGTGACTGCGAGCCCGAGGGGCTCCTCACCTCTACGACAAACGGGAGGCGGCGGAATCGACAGCGTGATGCCGCGGGAGCTTCCGCGTCAGCCCCAGCGACAGCAGCGCCGCCAGCGCGACGGTGCCGAGCGCCAGCCGCAGCGCCTCCAACTGCGCCTCGCCGTAGTCGTCGGACAGCTCCGAGGCCTGCTCCGGCGTCAGCCCGCCGTCGATCCCCGCCTGCTCGACGGCCGCGACCGGGACGATGTCGATCCCCTGCTCCGTGTTGGCGGCGATCGTCTGGCGCGCCGCCGGCGGGATCGCGGGGTTGTCGGCGACGCGCTCGCTGAAGCCGGTCGCCAGCGACGCCAGCAGGACGGCGCCGACGATCGCGGTGCCGAGCGACGAGCCGAGGTTCTGCGCGGTGCCCTGGAGCCCGCCGGCCTCGCTCGTCTGCGTCGGCGCGACCGACGACATGATCACGTTGCCGAGCTGCGAGGCGAGCAGCCCGGCCCCGGCGCCGATCAGCGCAAGCGCCACCTTGAAGCCGGTGTCGTTCAATCTCACGTCGAGCGTCGCGAGCATCACGACCGCGCCGACGCTGACGGCGAGCAGCCCGACCTGCGCGACCGTCCGCGGCGAGCGGCGCGCCGCGATCCGCGGGCCGAGCAGCGCGAAGACGAGCATCGCGACCGACAGCGGCAGCAGCCGCTTGCCGGTCTCGAAGGCGTCGAGGCCGAGCACGACCTGGAGGTAGACGGGGATCACGAAGAAGCTCCCCATCAGCACGAGCTGCTGGCCGACGAGCGTCGCGAGCCCGGCGCGCAGCTGCTCGATCCGCAGCAGCGCCGGGTTCAGCAGCTCGTCCTCGCCGCGACGGCGGCGGCGCCCCTCCCAGGCGACGAATGCCCACAGCAGCCCGAGCCCCGCGAGCACCATGAAGGGGACCGGCGAGAAGCCGAGCGGCGTGATCTCGGTGCCGTCGATCGTCGGCGGCGTGCGCGGCTGCACGAAGCCCCAGACGCTGCTGCGCAGGATCGCGAAGACGACGAGGCCGAGCCCCGCCGAGGAGAGCGCGACGCCGACGACGTCGAGCCGCGGCCGCCGCTCGGCCGCCGGCGCGCGGGCGATCTGGCCGCGCAGCAGCAGGATCGCGATCACGACGACCGTCTCGGCCGCGAAGACGTAGCGCCACGTGAACTCGGTCGTCACCCAGCCGCCGATCAGCGGGCCGGCGGCGACCGCGACCGCCGCGATCCCACCGAGCAGCGCGTAGGCGAGCGCGCGGTCTCTGCCCTCGTAGGTGGCGGCCGTCAGCGCCGCGATCGCCGGCACGACGAGCACCGCGCCGAAGCCCTCGATCCCCGACCAGCCGACCAGCAGGACGGCGAGGTTCGGGCTCAGCGCCGTCGTCAGCGAGCCGACGCCGTAGATCCCGAGGCCGATCGCGAAGGCGCGGTTGCGGCCGATGATGTCGCCGAGCTTCGCGCCCAGCAGCATGAACGCGGCCATCACCAGCGTGTAGAGCGTGATCGCCGTCTGCACGCCCTGGATCGAGGTGTCGAGATCCTCGACGATCTGCGAGATCGCGACGTTCATGACGCTCGAGTCGAGCACCATCACGAACTGCGCCGCGGCGAGGATGATCATCGGCAGCCACTTGCGCATCGACGGCCGACCATAAACTGTTCCGACGGTGCGCGCGGATCTTTTGCGGCTGGCTACAGATGTGGTGCGCGCACCCTTGGCGCCCCGCGCGCCATGCGCGAGGCTGACCTCATGACTGTGTCACCGGCGCCTCGCCAGGCGGCGATCGAGCGCGCGTGTCGTGAGCTGCGCGACCGCGGTCCCGATCAGCGCGCCGGCGGCGACGTCGCCGGGGTAGTGGACGCCGGTGTGCACGCGCGAGTAGGCGACCGCCGCGGCCAGCGCGTGCAGCGGGACCGCCGCCTGCGGCAGCCCGCGGCCGACGCCTGCGGCGAAGGCGAACGCCGCGGCCGCGTGGCCGGACGGGAACGAGGTCGAGACCGGCATCCGCACGTGGCGGGCGACGGGGACCTGCTCGGCGATGCGGTCGGGCCGCCGGCGACCGCCGGCCGGCTTGGCGACGAGGTTGACGAAGGTCGCCGTCGCGATCACCGAGGAGAGCCCGTCGGCGGCGGCCCGCCGCCCGCGCCGCCCGCCGCCGGCGGCCAGCAGCGCCGCGGCGCTCAGCGACAGGCGCGAGTAGTCGGCGGCATGCGAGAGCCGCGCCATCGCGCGGTCGAGCGTCGGCGTCGGCGTGCGCGCGATCGCGGCGTAGAGCGCCACGTCGATCCGCTCGGCGTCGCGCAGCCAGCTGTCGGAGGCGTCGTCCATCGAGGCCAGATCCTATGAGCCGGCGCCGTCTCGCGGCGATCGGCGCGCTGGCGCTCTGCGGCGGCGGCCTGCTGCTCGCGCTCGTCGTCGCCGTGCAGGAGTTCCCGCGTGGACTGATCGCGCTCGCCTTGGTCACCGGCGCGGCGGCGGTCGCCTGGTACGGCGTCGTGCGCGGCGGCGCGCTCCGCGTCGCCGGCCTGCTGATCGGCGCGCTCGGCCTGGCCGGCGCGGTCGCGCTGCTGGCGCGCGACCGCCTGCTGGAGGAGCTGCTGGTCGTCGGCGCGCTGCTGCTCGGCGCCATGCTGGCGCGCACGGTCTTCGTGCAGCACGTGGAGCTGCCGTCGCGACCGGCACCGCGGCGGCCGGTGCTGTTCTTCAACCCGAAGTCGGGCGACGGCAAGGCGGAGCGGTTCAGACTGGCGGACGAGGCGCGGGCGCGCGGAATCGCGCCGGTCGAGTTCGGGCCGCCGGACTGGGACCTCGAGCGGCTCGTGCGCGACGCGGTCG
>DATIOB010000177.1:0-4314 GCA_035473605.1 Conexibacter sp. | reverse complement strand
GCAAATGGCTTCCGCCGACGACGCCGACGCCGACCCCGCCCGCACCGCCGGCGTGGGACGGCACGCCGCCGCCCACGGCACCGCCGCCGGGCCCCGAGCCGACCCGGCGCGGCTCGCAGTCGAGGCTGGGCCGCCTGTTCGGGCCGCTGCTGGTGCTCGGCGCCGCGATCCTCAAGTTCCTCGGCCCGCTGAAGGGGCTGCTGATCGCGCTGCCGAAGCTGAAGCTGCTGACGACCTCGGGCTCGATGCTCGTCTCGGTCGGCGCCTACGCGCTGATCTGGGGCTGGAAGTTCGCGGTCGGCTTCGTGCTGCTGCTGCTCGTGCACGAGCTGGGCCACGTGATCCAGCTGCGGCGCGAGGGGATCCCGGCGAGCGCGCCGATGTTCATCCCCTTCCTCGGCGCCGTCGTGACGGCGAAGTCGCTCGGCGACGACGCCGCGGCGGAGGCGCGCGTCGGCCTCGCGGGGCCGATCCTCGGGACGATCGGAGCGGCGCTGCTGCTGCCGGTCTGGTGGGCGACCGGCGACGAGTTCTGGCAGGCGCTCGCATTCACGGGCTTCTTCCTCAACCTCTTCAACCTGCTGCCGGTCGTGCCGCTCGACGGCGGCCGCGCGATGGCGGCGATGACGCCGTGGATGTGGTTCGTCGGCCTCGGCGCGATGGTCGGCGTCGCGATCGCGTTCCCCAACCCGATCATCATCATCATCGCCGTCTTCGCCGCGTTCGAGACGTGGCGGCGCTGGAAGGCGCTGAGAGCGGGCGGCGAGCTGGCCGCCTCGTACTACGAGGTCAAGCCGTCGCAGCGGATCGCGGTCGGCGCCGTCTACGTCGGGCTGATCGTCCTGCTGGTGCTCGGCATGGACGCGACGCACCTGACGCGCACCTTCGCCGACGCATAGGTTCGATCCCGCCCTCCGCCGCACCGCGCGGGGTATGCGGTGCGACGAAGGACGGGGACCGAACCGTTCCGCTCCGTCAGCCGCGCGGCGGAACGATCCGCCACCGGCCGGAGCGTGACGCGCGCTACGAGGCGTCGACGCAGACGGCGGCCGAGTGCCGTTCGCGCGAGATGACGCCGGAGAGCGCGACGACCAGGCTCGCGACCGACAGCCCGGCGATCACGGCGAGCGCGGGGCGGTAGGCGTCGAGCAGGACCTGGGGATCGGCGGAGAGGCCGGCCTGCGAGCTGACGATCGCCGAGGCGATCGCGAGCACGAAGGCGCCGCCGATCTGGAACGAGGTGTTGACGAGCCCGGAGGCGAGCCCCTGCTCGTGGTCGGCGATCCCGGCGGTCGCCTGCATGTTGAGCGCCGGGAAGCAGAGCGCGAAGCCGATGCCGAGCAGCAGCATCGTCGGCAGGATCGTCGTCACGTACGACGGCGACTCGTCGATCCGCAGGAACAGCAGGTAGCCGATCGCGAAGGCGACGAAGCCGGCGACGACGATCGGCTGGGTGCCGACGCGGTCGGCGACCTTGCCGATCCGCGGCGCGACCGTCGCGACCAGCAGGCCGGCCGGCAGGAAGGCGAGCGCCGTCTCCAGCGCGCTCCAGCCCAGCAGGTTCTGCAGGTAGAGCGTCGCGATGAACTGGAAGGCGACGTAGCAGCCGAAGACGCCGACGGCACCGAGGTTCGCGCGCACGAGCGAGCTGGAGTTGAAGATCCCCAGCCGCACGAGCGGATGGCGGACGCGCCGTTCGATCCAGACGAAGGTCGCCAGCAGGACGGCGGCGATCGCGAAGCCGCCGAGCGTCTGGGCCGAGGTCCAGCCGTCCTCGGGCGCGGTCACGACGGTCCGCACCAGCAGCAGCATCGCGGCGCTGACGGTGACGGCGCCGCCGAGGTCGAAGCCCTGGCGCTCGGCCGGGTCGACGTGGTCACGCGGGATCAGCTTGATGCCGGCAAGCAGCACGAGCAGGGCGATCGGGCCGGGCACGAGGAAGGTCCAGCGCCAGCCGATCTCGGTCAGCAGGCCGCCGAAGATCAGGCCGGCCGAGAAGCCGGTCGCGCCGCAGGCGGCGTAGATCGCCAGCGCTCTGTTGCGGACCGGTCCCTCTCTGAAGGTGGTCGTCACGATCGAGAGGCCGGCGGGGACGGTGAAGGCGGCGGCGACGCCCTTGACGAAGCGGGTCGCGATCAGGATCGCGCCGTCGTTGGCGATCCCGCCGAGCACGGATGCGAGTGCGAAGACCGCGACGGCGGCGAGGAAGACCTTGCGGCGGCCGAGGATGTCGGCGGTGCGACCGCCGAGCAGCAGGAGACCGCCGTAGCCGAGCACGTAGCCCGAGACGACCCACTGCAGGTCGCCGGTGGAGAGGCTGAGGTCGGCGCCGATCGACGGCAGCGCGACGCCGACCATCGAGACGTCGAGCCCGTCGAGGAAGAGCGCTCCGCAGAGCACGAAGAGGGCTCCCCAGAGACGTGCGTCCCAGTGCTCTGACTGGGACGCCGCGTCGTCTGCCCGGGGTGCCTCGGGTGGAGAGGAGAGTGCGGTCATGGCGAGGTAAGATACATGCATGTGCAAACTTTGCATGTTCAATTTGTGTGAAGACAAATATTGCAACGGTTTGGTATAATCCCGGCGTCATGGCGACCACCAGCGACGACGCCGCATCGCTTCGCGACGACGACAAGCTCGTCCAGCAGTGGCGCGACCTGCTCGACTGCCACGCCCGCACGACCGGCGCGCTGGAGAAGGTCCTGCAGGAGCGCCATCAGCTCGGCGTCAGCGAGTTCGAGGTGCTGGAGCGCCTCGCGGCCTGTGACAAGGAACAGCACCGCATGCAGGGCCTGGCGGACACGGTCCACCTCAGCCAGAGCGCCCTCTCGCGCCTGATCGGCCGCCTCGAGACCGACGGCCTCGTCATGCGCTCGATGTGCAGCGACGACCGCCGCGGCATCTTCGCCTGCCTCACCCCCGCCGGCCGCGAGCGCTACGAAGCCGCGCTGCCGACGCAGCGGCAACTGCTCGCCGAGCTGCTCAACGACTAGAGCGCGCTAGCGCTCGTGGTCGCGCTTGGCGCGCAGGATCTCGCGCTTCACGTCGCGTTCCTTGATCGACTGGCGCTTGTCGAACTGGTCCTTGCCGCGCGCCAGCGCCAGCTCGACCTTCGCGCGTGAGCCTCTGAAGTAGACCCGCGTCGGCACGAGCGTCAGGCCTCTCTCTCTGACGCTCCCGACCAGCCGCTCGATCTCGCGTCTGTGCAGCAGCAGCTTGCGGTCGCGCTCGGGCAGGTGGTTGTCGCGGTAGGCCGAGGCGTACGGCGGGATGTGCATGTTCAGCAGCCACACCTCGCCGCCTCTGACGAGCGCGTAGGAGTCCTTCATCTGCGCACCGCCCTCGCGCAGCGACTTGACCTCGGTCCCGGTCAGCACCATCCCGGCCTCGAACGTGTCGAGCAGGTTGAAGCGGAACCGCGCCTGGCGGTTGCTCGCGACGTCGCCCGGAGCGAACTTCTTCTTTGCGTTGCCCTTGGCCATGGCTCACTAGCGTGCCACAAAGCGCGCCGCGCGCGCAGGGAGGGGGCCGGCGCGAGGCGCGAGCGGCGCGGCGGACGAGCGCTACAGCTCGGTCGGGAACAGATCGACGCGGCCGCGCGGGGCGTCGACGCGGTCGACCACGACGCGCACCGCGTCGCCGATCCGGATCGCCTTGCCGGAGCGCTCGCCGTGGAGGATCGTGCCCTCCTCGTTGAGCTCCCACCAGTCGCCGCGCAGCTTGCGCACCGGCAGCATCCCCTCGTAGCCGTCGCCGAAGGCGACGAAGGCGCCGGCCCCGATCACGCCGGTCACCTCGCCGTCGAACTCCTGCGCCGGATCCGGCGCGACAATGCCGGCCGCGAGATCATCATCATCGACAACAGCTATCGGGATCCCCGCGCGGGCGGCGGCTTCTATGTCGACCTGGCGCCGCCCGTGGTCAGCATTCCCTACAATCGTTACATCGTCGATTCCGAAGAGGCATCGCCGGACGTGCTGTATGAAACCATGATGGCGCCGCCGGTGGAGCGGATCGAACGGCGTTACTCGCTGGACGAAATCCGTTACAGCCCGACCGTGCGCCAGCGCATGCCGAGCATCGACGTCAACACCATCAACTTCGCACTCGGGTCGTGGGAAATTCCACCCGATCAGGCGGCGAAGCTGCAGGCGATCGCCGACGGCCTCAACCGCGCGATCCAGGAGAACCCGCGCGCGGTGTTCCTGATCGAGGGCCACACCGACGCGGTCGGCAACGACGTCGACAATCTGTCGCTGTCGGACCGCCGCGCGGAATCGGCCGCGACGCTGCTGACGCAGCAGTTCCAGGTGCCGG
>DATIOB010000176.1:0-3647 GCA_035473605.1 Conexibacter sp. | reverse complement strand
CCGAGGCGGCTCGCGCTCTCCGCGTCTCTCTCGCGCAGCGCCAGCAGGCGGCGGGTCGCCAGCGAGGTGATCCAGGCGTCGAGCCGGTGCGAGTAGACGTCGAGCACCTCGAAGGCGAGCGCCACCAGCTTCTGCGACGGCAGCGCCGCGAGCGCCGTCAGCGCCTCGATCACCGGGCCGGCCTGCTCGGCCGCTCTGGCCGCGGCTCTGCGGAACTGCGCGCGCAGCTGCGCGTCGCCGCCGGCGGCCGGGTCGAGCGCCATCGTCACGACCTGGTCGACGATCCCCGGCAGCTCGAGGCCGGTGCGCAGCGGGTCCTCCTCGCCCAGCTCGCCCTCCCAGTGGAACCAGTTGCCAGGGTCCAGCAGCGCCGCGACGAAGCCGGGGTCGCCCGCTTCGTCGCGCGCCAGCAGCGTCTCGCGCCGCGGCGGCGCGCCGTCGGGGTGGGTCGTCAGCGGCAGCGGCCAGCGGCGCTCGTACTCGGCCGCTCTCAGTCTGCCGCGCGCGACCGCGGCGGCGTCGCTCCACAGCGCGGCGCTGGCGCTGAGGATCGCCTTCAGCCGCTCCGGCTCGGGGTCGAGCCGCGGCGTCACCAGCGCCGGGTCGGCGCGTCTGCCGCTGCCGGCGTAGGAGAGGTTGCTCGTCAGCTCGGTCGGGATCGTCCAGCGCCGGTTGGCGCCGGCCGCGATGCCGCCGACCGACAGCACGGGCCCGGCCGAGCGCGGCCCCAGCTTCAGCTGCGCGGCGCGCGGCGACAGCAGCCGCCGCACGACGAGGTCGTTCGCCGTCGGCAGCCGCGCGAGCACGTCGACCGCGGTCTTGTCGGCCGGTGCGCCGTCGGTCACGCGCGGGATCCAGCCGGGCGCGAGCGCGGCGCGCCAGTGGTGGCGCAGCCGCAGCAGCCACGGCGTCAGCAGCGTCGTCGGGCCGGTCGCCAGGCGCGCGTCCCACTCGTCGAGGCTGGTCGCCGGCAGGATCCCGTACGGCTGCCGCCCGACGCGCAGCGTCGGCAGCGGCCCGCGGCTGCGGACGTAGTCGACCATGTGGTCGCGTACGCCGCGCCACGGCGCCGTCTCCAGCGGCAGGTTCTCGCCGCTCAGCAGGTCGCCGCCGTGCGCGCCGTCGACGACGCCGCGGCCGAGCGCCGCCCAGCTCAGCCGCGTCATCCCGGCGAGCGCCCGCTCGGTCGTGTCGCCGGCGCCCTGCAGCTCCGCGAGGAAGCCCGCCTGCGGCAGCCCGAGCGCGCTCGCCAGCCGCGCCGCGTCGCTCGCCGGCGCCAGCTCGGGCCGTCTGGCGCCCGGCGCTCTCGGCGCCGGCCGGGAGGACCAGGCCGATCTGCTCTGGGGCGTGTTGTTCGTCGGCGTTCCGGGCGCGAGGAAGCCGAGCCCGCCGCTGAAGGCGTGCGCGCGCAGCGTGTCGCGCAGCGCTTGGGAGGCGGCCGCGGCGGTGCTGCGCTGCACGCCGAGCACGAACAGCTCGTCGAGGTGGCCGACGCCGTCGGGCAGCGTCAGCGTGATCCCCATCCCGACCGCCTCCGCGGCGGCGAAGTCGACGAGCCAGTCGGCCGTGCTCGCCTCTCTGCCGGCGCCGCGTCTGACGAGCACGCCGAGCGGCAGCGGGGAGGGGATCGCTCTGCCGCGTCTGTCGAGCACCGCCTCGCCGCCGACGAGCCCGAGGAAGCGCCACTGCGACGGCAGCGTCGTGATCTGCGGTGGGCGCCGCTCGCCGGCCTCGCGCAGCGGCGGCTCGGGGTTGCCGGGGCGGGCGGCGCGCGTCGCCCAGGCGGCGCGCGCCGGGCTCATGCGGCTCAGCAGCTGCTGCCAGGCGGCCTCGTCCGGTCTGCGCCAGAAGGCGCGCGCGGCGCGCAGCTCGCCGCGCGTCAGGCGCGGGTCGAGCGCGTCGACGTGGAGGTCGTCGGGGTAGACGCGCACCTGCAGCGTCGCGGCGTCGGCGAAGCGCGTCTCCAAGCGCACCGGCAGCAGCGCGATCGGGTCGTCGTTGCCGGCTCTGAACAGCGGCCGCTCGCGGTCGAGCTTCGCTCTCAGCGCTCTCACCGCCGGCTCCAACTGCCCTTCCAGCTCGGCGATCCGCTGCCGTCGCTGCGCCTGCTGCTGCTCTCTCAGCTCCAGCCATGCCTGCGGCGAGAAGCCGTGGACGCCCTCGAAGGTGCCGTCGCCGATCCGCTTGCGCAGCCGCTGCAGGTCGACCTCGCGGCTGTCGGCGTCGGCGCGCGTCGTCTCCAGCTCCAGCCGCAGCGCGTCGGCGTCGCGGCGCAGCGCGAAGACGCCGCTCACGCGCCCTCCGTCCCGAGCAGTCTGTTCGGCGAGATCGCGAGCTGGAAGGGGCGCTGGAAGGCGATCCGCGCGAGGTCGGCGGCGTCGCGGCCCCAGACGGCCGGGTCGGGCCCGTCCTGCGCGTTCGGCGCCGGCGGCTTGGCGTCGACTCTGCGCGGCACGACGAAGCCGTGCCCGTCGAGCGGCACGGCCTCCCACGTCAGGTCGGCCCACGTCTCCAGTCTCACGCCGGTTCTGCCGTCGAAGCCGAACTGCGCGCCGCGCATCGGCTCGCGCAGCACGAACAGCCAGCGCTCGTCGCGCGCCTGGCGCTCGGTCAGGTCGAAGGCGAACAGCGCGGTCTGCTCGTCGACCGCGAGCAGGAAGGTCGGCGTTCTCCAGCCGGCGCCGTCCTCCTCCGGCAGCAGGCCGTTGACCGACTTCGCCGCCAGCACGGTCGTGCCGGGGAAGCGGCGCAGCAGGTCGGCGCGCACGAGCAGGACGAGCGGATCACTGCCGCCGGTCTCGTCGTGCTGGCCGAGCGGCACCGCCAGCGGCCAGCGCGCGATCTCGTCGACGTCGGGGTCGTCGACCTCCGAGGGCCAGAAGCGCGTGAAGGCGCTGCCGCGCTGGTCGGTCGGGAACTCGCGCCACAGCAGCTCGCGGTTGAACTCCTGGTTGAGGCCGACGAGCAGCGCCTCGACGAACGGCGAGTTGGTCTCCAGCAGCGTCGCGCTGTTGGGCGGGAAGCCGGCGATCCCGGGGATCGCCCAGTCGGGCCAGCGCTCCAGCAGCTCTGCGGCCATCGGCATGCCGAAGCGCGGGTGCTCCATGATCCGGCGCAGCGGCCGCTCGTCGGCCTCGCTGCGCGCGGCGACGTCGAGCGAGACGATCAGATCGCGCACGCCTCGGAGCTGCTGGCCGAGCGGGCGCAGCGCGAGCCGCACCGAGCCGGCGGCCGTCTCGGCGTCGGTCGTCAGCGTGGGGCCGATGCTCGGCAGCGGCACGAGCGCCTCCTGGTTGGCCTCGCGGCGCAGCGCGCGCAGCAGCCGCGGCGAGGGCGCGGCGGCCGTCGCGGCCGGACCGCCGGCCGGGTCGCCCATCGTCGCCGCCGCGGCGCTCGTCAGCGTCGCCATCCGCGTCTGCAGCGGCGCGCCGTGCGACTCGAACAGCGGCTGCTGGCCGGACAGCAGCCCGACGAGCGCGGTCGCCCACGGCTGCGAGGCGGCGTCGGCGCCGACCGCGCCCGCCGGCTCCGTCTCGACGACCGCGGTGACGGTCGCGGCCGCCTCCGGCAGCAGCTCGCGCCCGGCGAGGCCAGCGGCGAGCACCGACTCGCCCTGCGGCGCGCCGCCCATCGCCTCGCCCGCGCGG
>DATIOB010000175.1:0-8733 GCA_035473605.1 Conexibacter sp. | reverse complement strand
GAGCACCGCCGCGTCGGCGCCGTCGAGCGCGCCCACTGCCGAGTCGGCGAACTCGACGCCGGGCATCAGTCTGCGCGCCTCCTCCTCGGCGAGCGGGTCGTAGGCGCTGACGATCGCGCCCTCGCCCTGCAGCCGCGAGGCGAGCACCAGCGACGACGCCTCGCGCATGTCGTCGGTGTTCGCCTTGAAGGCGAGGCCGAGCAGCGTGATGCGCTTGCCGACGAGCGAGCCGAGGTGCTTCTGCAGCTTTCTGATCACGCGCCGCTTCTGCCGCTCGTTGACCTCGATGACGGCGTTGAGCAGCTGGAAGTGGTAGCCGGAGTTGCCGGCCAGCAGCTTCAGCGCGCTGACGTCCTTCGGAAAGCAGGAGCCGCCGTAGCCGATCCCCGGGCGCAGGAACTTCGAGCCGATCCGCTCGTCGAGGCCCATGCCGCGCGCGACCTCCTCGACGTCGGCGCCGGTCTCCTCGCAGACGTTGGCGATCTCGTTGATGAAGGAGATCTTCGTCGCGAGGAAGGCGTTGGAGGCGAGCTTGACCATCTCGGCGCTGCGGACGTCGGTGCGCACCAGCGGCGCGCCGAGCGGCGCGTAGAGGTCGACGACGGCGTCGCCGGCCCAGTCGCCGTCGTCGCCGACGACGACGCGGTCGGGGTTGCGGAAGTCCGCCAGCGCCGAGCCCTCCTTCAGGAACTCGGGGCAGGAGACGTAGCGGAAGCCCCCCTTGCCGCGGGCCTCGAAGGCACGTCTGATCGAGGCGCCGGTGCCGACCGGCACCGTCGACTTCATCACGAGCGCGTGACGGTCGGAGACCGGCATCGCGTCGACGACCGCGTGGACGGCCGAGAGGTCGGCGTCGCCGGAGTAGGTCGGCGGGGTCCCGACCGCGACGAACAGGAGCCGCGCGTGCTCCAGCGCCGGCCCGAGCTCGGTCGAGAAGTGGAGACGCTCGCTGTTGGCCGCGATCGACTCGGCGAGGCCGGGCTCGTAGATCGGGATCTCGCCGCGCTCGAGGCGCTCGATCTTGCTGGCGTCGATGTCGACGCACCAGACCTCGTTGCCGAGCTCGGCGAAGCCGGCGGCGGTCACGAGTCCGACGTAGCCGGTGCCGATCACGGCAATCGGTTCACGCTGCTGTTCCTGGCTCATGCGGCGGCGAAGCCTACTAGGAGGGCTGCGAGACGGGCTCAGCGGCCGCCGAGCCGCGTCAGCGACCCCGCGATCTGGAGCATCTGGTCGTTGGACAGTCTCTTCTCGAGCGTGTTCGAGATCCAGTACACCGCGTCGCCATCTCTCCACGCCACCAGCCGCAGTCTTCTGCCGTCGTAGTAGAGGTCGAGCTTCTTGCCGTTGATCGTGCGGTGGTCCGACGACGGGTTTCTGAGGATCGGCGGATCGCTCCAGCGCAGGCCCTGCACGCCCATGAAGTTGCCGGGATCGCCGTACTTGACGACGAAGCGGTAGCCCTGGCGCATCTTGCCGTCGGGCGCCTTCGTCTTGTACGCGATCGGGTAGCCGCCCTCGGCGCCGGTGTTGATCGGCATGTAGCCGAGCGAGTTCGGCAGATACCTCGGGTAGTAGACGGGGAAGTTCATCGCGCCGAGCTGGATCGCGTAGTCCTTGCCGGTCTGCGCCATGTCGAAGAGGCCGACGCTCTCGGGCGTGGGGCCGGACGGCGCCTTCGCGCGTCTGCCGCGTCTGCCGCCTCTTCTGGCGCGCGGCTGCGCTCTCGGCGGAGCGGGCGCGGCGTCGGGGTTGAGGAACTCCCTTCTGACGCGCGCGATCTCCTCCGGGCCGGCCTCGACGTAGGAGGCGCCGTCGCTGCCGGTCGTGTAGGTCGGCGTCAGCGCGACCTGCTGGATCGGCTTGCTCGCCGAGAAGGCGACCAGCTGCATCAGCTTCAGCAGCGCCGAGGCCGACTGCAGGTCCTTGTCGGTCTGCATCCGTCTGCCGATGATCCGCGTCAGCTTGTGCGGATCGTCGATGAAGTCGTTGACGTCGTACTGCGAGCGGATCTGGCGCAGGAAGTCCTGTTGACGGGCGCCGCGCACGAGGTCGGAGTCGGTGTGGCGGTAGCGCACGTAGTCGAGCGCTCTCTGCCCGCACATCATCTGGTACCCGGGATCGATGTCGATCTCGGCGTACTGCGCGGAGGCCGCGAGGCCGATGTTCGAGTGGTAGTAGCGCTGGTCGACGTCGACGTAGACGCAGCCGATCGCGTCGATCACCTCGCGGAAGCCTCTGAAGTTGACGTTCGCGATGTGGTTGATCGGTATCCCGAACGTTCTTCTGATCACCTCGGCGGTGAGCGCCTCGCCGCCGACGGTGTAGGTCTCGTTGATCTTCGTCGGGCCGTGCACGAGCCCTTGCGCGTCGGTGTACGTGACTCTCAGGTCGCGCGGTATCGACAGCACCGTCGTGGCGGCGGCGTCGGGGTCGATCCGCACGAGCATCATCGTGTCCGAGCGGGCGTCTCTGCGCGCGGCGTCGAAGCGGTGGTCGGAGCCGATCAGCAGCAGCGTCTGCGGATCGCCCGCGTCGGCGCGCGTGATCGCTCTCTCGGCTCCTCTGATCGTGCCGCCGGCCTTCAGGTCGTCGACGAAGTTCTGGACGTTGAGCAGCCCGGCGGTCGCGGTCGCGCCCGCCGTCAGCATGATCACCAGCACCGCGGCGAGCAGGAACCGCAGCCACGTGCCGCCGCGCGCGCGGCGCGGGAACTCGTCGAAGCGGTCGTCGTCGTACTGGTAGCTCAAGCCAATCCTCCTTCGATCGCATGCAACCCGCCGCCGGCCTCGCCGTTGCGGTCCCGCTCCAGCCAGTCGGGCAGCGTGCGGACGAAATCGGCCAGCGATTCGCGGTAGCGCGTCAGCGACGCGAGCGAGACCCACTCGTCGGGGCCGTGATGGCCGGCGCCGGAGGGACCGAACTCGATCGCGGGGATGCCGGCCTCCAGGAACGAGACCGCGTCGGAGGCGCCGTCGCGGCCGACCGAGACCGCCTCGTCGTCGAGCGTGCGGGCGATCGAGTCGCGCAGCGCGCGCACGTACGGGTTCGTGCGCGCGACGTGCGCCGGCGGGCGCGTCAGCGTCTGATGCACGGTCACGTCGTCCATCGCGCGGATCGCAGCCAGGATCGCGCCCGGATCCTGGCCCGGCAGGTAGCGCACGTCGACGACCATCTCGCAGTGGTCGGGGACCTTGTTGAAGGCGTCGCCGCCGGTGATCCGGCCGAGGTTGATCGAGGGCCGGTCGAACAGCTCAGAGGACTCGCGCGCGAACGGCAGCGCCTCGATCCGGCGGAAGACGTCGACCGCCTTCAGCACGGCGCTGTCCCCCAGCCACGGCGTCGAGCCGTGCGCCGAGCGGCCGGCGACGTCGATCCGCATCGCCAGCACGCCCTTCGCCTCGATGCCGATGTGCAGATCGGTCGGCTCGCCGGTGATCGCGAAGTCGCCGCGGAAGCCGGCCGCGACCAGCTCGTCGGTCGAGCGGCCGTCGACGTCCTCGGACTCCTCGTCGGGGACGCAGAGGAAGCGCACGCGCACCCTGCTCTGCTGCGAGCAGTCCTTCAGGGCGCACATCATCGCCGCGAGGCCGCCCTTCATGTCGTAGGCGCCGCGCCCGATCAGGCGGTCGCCCTCGACGCGCGGCTCGTACTGCTGCTCGAAGCCCGGCACGACGTCGAGGTGGCCGTGGAAGATCACCGTCGGGGCGTCGGCGGGACCGACCTCGGCGACGATCACAGGCAGCCCGTTGTGGGTCTGCTCGCGCACCTCGATGTCGCGCGCCTCCAGCCAGCCGCGCACGAACGCCGCCGCAGCCGCCAGCTCTTCGGCGCGCGACGTGTCGTACGTGATGAGGCGTTCGGCAAGCGCACGTTCGTCGACCACGGTCGATCCAGGATAGAGATCGGGCAGGACCGGCCGATGACCGGGGCAGAAGTCAAACGGGCGCTGATGCCCATGTGAGGAGTTCCGAATGTCCCGAAGCCTGGCGCAGCTGCGCCGCCCCACGGCGATCGCCGCCGTCTCCACCCTGCTGCTCGCCGGCGGCGCCGACGTGGCGCTCGCCGCCCCGCCGGCCGCCGCGGACGCGCGCCTGTACGCCTGCGTCACGAGCGACTTCAAGACGCTCAACCTGACGACGAGAGGCGGTCGCTGCGAAGCCGGCCAGCAGAAGATCTCTTGGGCGATCGAGGGTCCGCGCGGCAAGACCGGGCCGCGCGGCGCCAGAGGCGCGACCGGCAAGACCGGCGCGGCCGGGCCGCAGGGCGCCAAGGGCGAGACCGGCGCGACCGGCCCGCAGGGGCCCGCCGGCCCGGCCGGCAGCGGCGGCTCCGGGGGCGGCGCGACCGGCCCGGCCGGCCCGCAGGGACCGATCGGCCTCACCGGCCCGGTCGGGCCGATCGGCCCCGCCGGCCCGGCCGGCCCGCAGGGCGACCCCGGATCCGCGGGCGCGACCGGCGCCAGAGGCGATCCCGGCGCGATCGGCCCCCAGGGCGTGCAGGGCGATCCCGGCCCCGCCGGCGCGACGCTCGCGACCTCCAGCGGTCACGCCACCCTCACGACGAGATCCGGCGGGCTCGTGGGCGACGTCACGGCGCTTCCGCTCAACGGCGTGCGCGCGAGCGCGCTGACCTACACCGGCGGCACGGCCGCGCCGTTCACCGCCTCGCAGATCGTCGCCGCGACGACGACCTTCACGAGACTGCGGCTGGAGGGCCGCCTGACGTCGGCGATGGCGCTGATCGGCACGACCGTCACGCCGCGGGCCACGCTCGTCGTCAATGACACCCCGACCGGTCTCGACTGCGACGCGGCACCGGCGCTCACCGGCATCCTCACGCTCGGCACGTCGTTCAGCGCCGTCTGCACGGGCAACGTCACGCTCAACGCCGGCGACCTCGCCCACGTCGCCGTCAGCGCGACGGCGGCCGGCATCACGCTGATCAACACGGTCGAAGCCGACGTCACGGCGTCGCTCGGCTGACAGAACGACGAAGGGCCCGCTCGGCGAGCGGGCCCTTCGTCCAACACAGATGTGGTGCGCGAGCTAGGAGCCCGACGCGATCCGCTGGAACGCCTCGATGCGGCGCTTGTCGCGCTGCGCGAGGCGCTGCTCCTCCGAATGTCTCTCGGCTCTGGCGATCGCCGTCTCGGCGGCGTTGAGCTTCTCGCTCAGGTCGGCCGTGTCGAGCTGCTCCGGCGCGTGCGCCTCCTCGACGAGGATCAGCACGTCGCCGTCGCCGCCGACCTGCAGGTAGCCCTCGCCCTGCGCCAGCCGCACGATCTCGCTCTCGGAGCGGTAGAGGCGCAGCTCCGCCGGATCGAGCATCGCCAGCAGCGGCTGATGCTTCGCGAGGATGCCGATCGATCCCTCGACCGTCTTGGTCGCGATCATCTCGACCTCGTCGTTGAAGACCTCACCCTCGGGGGTGAGGACCTCGACCTTGAAGGTGGTCCGGGCCACAGCTGCCCCTAGCCCTTCTTCGCAGCCTCGACGACGTCGTCGATCGTGCCCTTGAGCAGGAAGACGCGCTCGGGCAGCTCGTCGTGCTTGCCCTCGATGATCTCCTTGAAGCCGCGGATCGTCTCGGCGATCGGGACGTAGGAGCCGGGGGTGCCGGTGAACTGCTCGGCGACGTGGAACGGCTGCGACAGGAAGCGCTCGACCTTGCGGGCGCGCTGCACGATCACCTTGTCCTCGTCGGAGAGCTCGTCGATGCCGAGGATCGCGATGATGTCCTGGAGCTCCTTGTAGCGCTGCAGGATCTCCTTGACCTCGTTCGCGACCGCGTAGTGCTCCTCGCCGAGGATGTCCGGCTTGAGGATCGTCGAGGTCGAGTCGAGCGGGTCGACGGCCGGGTAGATGCCCTTCTCCGAGATCGACCGCGAGAGCACGGTCGTCGCGTTGAGGTGGGCGAACACCGACGCCGGCGCCGGGTCGGTGAGGTCGTCCGCCGGCACGTAGACGGCCTGCACCGAGGTGACCGAGCCTCTGCGCGTCGAGGTGATGCGCTCCTGCAGCTGGCCCATCTCCGACTCGAGCGTCGGCTGGTAACCGACCTGCGACGGCATGCGGCCGAGGAGGGCGGAGACCTCCGAGCCGGCCTGCACGAAGCGGAAGATGTTGTCGATGAAGAGGAGCACGTCCTGGCCCTCGTCACGGAAGTACTCGGCCATCGTCAGGCCGGACAGCGCGACGCGCATGCGGGCGCCGGGCGGCTCGTTCATCTGACCGAAGACGAGCATCGTCTTGTCGATCGTGCCCGACTCCTTCATCTCGAGCCAGAGGTCGTTCCCCTCGCGCGAGCGCTCGCCGACGCCGCAGAAGGCCGAGAGGCCGCCGTGCTCGCGCGCGAGGTTGTCGATCAGCTCCTGGATCAGAACCGTCTTGCCGACGCCGGCGCCGCCGAACAGGCCGACCTTGCCGCCCTTGGCGTACGGGGCGAGCAGGTCGATGACCTTGATGCCCGTCTCGAACATCTCGGTCGTCGGGGTCAGGTCCTCGACCTTCGGGGCCGACGCGTGGATCGGACGGCGCTCCTGCACGTCGACCGGGCCGGCGAGGTCGATCGGCTCGCCGAGCACGTTGAAGATGCGGCCGAGCGTCGCGCGACCGACCGGGACCGTGATCGGGCCGCCGGTGTCGCGAACCTCGGTGCCGCGGGCGAGGCCGTCGGTCGAGTCCATCGCCACCGCGCGGACGCGGTCGTCGCCGAGGTGCTGCTGGACCTCGCAGACGAGCACGCCGTCGTCGCCGCGGTCGATCGTGATCGCGTTGTTGATGTGGGGCAGTCCATCGGGGAAGACGGCCTCGATGACGACGCCCTGGATCTCCTCGATGCGCCCGACGTTCGTCGTCTGGGTATCTGCGGTGGCTGACATTGTGTTCGGTGTCTCCTTAGGCGTCACTGGCTAGCCGAGCGCTTCGGCGCCGGCGACGACTTCCATGATCTCCTGCGTGATCTCGGCCTGACGGGCGCGGTTCATCTCGAGAGCGAGGTCGTCGATGATGTCGCCGGCGTTGTCCGACGCGCTGCGCATCGCAGTCATGCGGGCGCCGAGCTCCGACGCCGTCGATTCGAGCAGTGCCCGGAAGATCGAGATCTCGACGTAGTCGGGCACGAGCCGCTCGAGGATCTCCTCGGGCTCGGGCTCGTAGTCGACGAGCGCGTGCGTGCCGTGCTCCTCGCCGGCGGCGTGCTCGTCGTCGGCATGCGCCTCGACGATCGTCGCCTGCTGCAGCGGCAGCAGCGTCTCGCGACGGACCTCCTGCGACATCGGCGAGATGTAGCCGTTGTAGAGGATCTCGACGCGGTCGACCTTGCCGTCGATGTAGGCGGCGGTGAGCGCCGCGGCGATCTCACGCGCATTCGCGAACGACGGCCGCTCCGTGAAGCCGGTGAAGCCCTGCTCCGGCGCGCGGTTGCGGAAGGTCAGCGACGAGACGCCGCGGCGGCCGGTCGCGTAGTAGACGACCTCGCGGCCGTCGGCCTCGTGCTCGTCGCCGCTGCGGATCCCGGCGCGGATGATCTGCGAGTTGAAGGCGCCGGCGAGGCCGCGGTCGGCGGTGACCAGCAGCAGCGCGACGCGCTTCTCCTCCGGGTGCTCGGCGAGGATCGGCAGCGCCGGCACGTCGCCGGCCGCCTCCGCCGCCTGGCGGGTCATGCGGCGGATCGCCCCTGCGTACGGGCGCAGGGCGGCGATCCGCACCTCGGCGCGCCGCAGGCGCGCCGCCGCGACCATCTCCATCGCGCGGGTGATCTTCTGGATGTTCTTGACCGACGCGATGCGGTTCTTGACGTCTCGCTGAGCCATAAGCGGGTGCGGGTCGGATCTGGTCGCGCGTGACGCGCGCTAGACCGCCGCCGCCTCCTGCTCGCGCACCGCGGTGTCACCGTCGGTGGTCGTGGCGCGGGCCGCCGGCGCGGCGTTCTCCTCCAGCGGCTGGCCCTCTTCGTCGAGGTCGAAGCCGAAGTCGCTGGCGAACCGCTCGACCAGCTCGTGGACGCCCTTCTCGGTCTCGTCGGACCAGTCGCCGCCGGCGATCGCCTTGCGCAGGTCGCCCGCCTCGGAGTGGGCGCGACGCGTCAGGTCGACGAGGAACTTCTCGACCTTGTCGACGTCGATGCGGTCGAGGAAGCCGTTGGTCGCAGCGTAGAGCTGGATGACCTGATCCTCGACGGCCAGCGGCGAGCGCTCGTTCTGGTTGAGCGTGCGCACGAGCCGGTTGCCGCGCGCGAGCGTGCGCTGCGTGTCGGCGTCGAGGTCGGAGCCGAACTGAGCGAACGCCTCCAGCTCGCGGAACTGCGACAGCTCGAGCTTGATCTTGCCGGCGACCTTCTTCATCGGCTTGATCTGCGCGTTGCCGCCGACGCGGGAGACGGAGATGCCGACGTTGATCGCCGGGCGGACGCCCGAGTTGAACAGCTTCGGCTCGAGGAAGATCTGCCCGTCGGTGATCGAGATCACGTTCGTCGGGATGTACGCCGAGACGTCGCCGCCCTGCGTCTCGATGATCGGCAGCGCCGTCATCGAGCCGCCGCCGAGCTCGTCGTTGAGCTTGACGGAGCGCTCCAGCAGGCGCGAGTGGAGGTAGAAGACGTCGCCCGGGTACGCCTCGCGGCCCGGCGGACGACGCAGGAGCAGCGACATCTGCCGGTACGCATACGCATGCTTCGTCAGGTCGTCGTAGACGCACAGCGCGTGTCTGCCGGCGTACAGGAAGTGCTCCG
>DATIOB010000174.1:0-2095 GCA_035473605.1 Conexibacter sp. | reverse complement strand
GCACGCGCTGGCAGCCGAACGACCGCTCCAGCGCCGGCTACGTCGCCGTCCACCCCGCCGGGCTCTAGGACTCTCTCGACAACGGCCGGCTGTCGGGCCCGTCGCCCGGCGGCGGGCCGGCAGGCGGCGGATCGGGCAGCGACGGCTTGCCGCCTATCGCGTCGAGGAAGGCGCGGCTGAAGCGCGCGCCGCGCGTGTCCGGTCCGTAGCGAGCGCGAGCGCGGGCCAGCTTCGCCTCGTCGTATCTGCTGCGCGCCCACGGCGAGTTCGGCTTCGCGAGCCGTATCCCGGCCCACGCGCCTGCGACGAAGGGGATGAAGATCGCGACCATCCCGAGCAGGATCCGGCCCTTGAAGAAGGCGATCCCGGCGAACAGCAGCGTGATCGCGAACCAGGCGGCGGTGCCGAGGATCGAGCCGGCCTCGTCGAGGCCGTAGGGGTTGACGCCGAGCACGACGAGCCCGGCGAAGACGGTCGCGAGCACGACCGCGTCGAGCGACGCCCGCCCCTCTTCGGACCAGTAGACGTCCTGCAGGCGGACCCACAGCGCGAACTCGTCGAGCGTGAAGCCGGCGCCGACGCCGAAGCCGATCGAGAGGATCTGCCACCACGGCGCGTCCAGCTCGGTCGCGAAGGCCGCGAAGCCGGAGACGAGCAGCAGCACGATCCCCCACACGAGGTGGTGGAGGTGGACGCC
The DNA here is from genome assembly GCA_035473605.1 of Conexibacter sp. Taxonomy (GTDB): domain Bacteria; phylum Actinomycetota; class Thermoleophilia; order Solirubrobacterales; family Solirubrobacteraceae; genus Conexibacter. The sequence goes on along the minus strand of DATIOB010000174.1, from coordinate 1,398 downwards.
GCCCTCGGTCTCGACGCCGCCCGGCCACCACGAGACGCTGCGCGTCAGCCGCGCGCTGGTGCGGATGAAGCCGAACGACAGCAGGAACGAGAGCAGCACGAGGAAGGCCGACTCGCGGCCCGGCTCGGCGTGCGTCTGGATCAGGTCGACGGTGTAGACGGCGGCGAAGCTCACCGCGCGGTCTTCGGCGTTCGTTCGCGGCATCCTGCGACGGGTAGGGTGAGACGCCATGGATGCGTGGGTGCAGCGGACGGCCGAGCAGATCGCCGAACGGGCCGAACGGGACCTCGAGGCGCTGGTCGCCGTCTCCTCGCCGTCGGGCGACAGGCACGGCGCGGAGGACTGCGTCGCGGTCGTGCGCGCGCTCGCGCCGGCCGAGGCGACGATCGAGCGGATCCCCTGCTCCTCGCCGGGTCACGCCGACGACGTCGTCGTGCGGCTGCGCGGCGGCGGCAGCGGCCGGCTGCTGCTGCTCGGCCATCTCGACACGGTCGTCCCGCACGAGCGCCACGCGCCGCTGCGCCGCGCCGGCGAGCAGCTGACCGGCTCCGGCTCGATCGACATGAAGGGCGGCGACGTGCTCGCGCTCGGCCTGCTGCGGGCGCTGGCGGAGGGCGGCGACGACGCGCCGGCGTTCGCCGAGGTCGCGCTGCTGCTCGTCGTCGACGAGGAGTGGCGCACCGGCCCGATGGTCCACGTCGAGCGCTTCGCCGGCTGGGACGGCTGCCTCTGCTTCGAGGCCGGCGAGCTGGCGCCCGACGGCAGCGACGCGGTGATCGTCAGACGCAAGGCGGCCGGCACGCTGAGCGTCCGCGCGCACGGCGTCGCCGCGCACGCCGGCGCGGCGCCCGACAGGGGTCGCAACGCGCTGCTGGCGCTCGCCGCGGCCGCTCAGGCGGTCGCCGCGCAGCACGCGCCGAGCGGCGCGGACCGCCTCACCGCGGTGCCGACGACGCTGCACAGCGGCGACGCCTTCAACGTCGTGCCGGATGCCGGCGAGCTGATCTGCGACCTGCGCTCCGACCGCACGGCGGCGTTCGGCGAGGTGCGCGACGCGGTGCCGACCGAGGTCGGCGGCGTCACGCTCGACGCGCAGCTCGCACGCGTCTGGCCGGCGATGGACAGCCGCGCGGCGACCGCGCCGCTGCTGCTGGCGGCGGGCGCGCTGCTGGGCCGGCCGCTGACGGCGGCGGGGCGCGGCGGCGCCAGCGACGCGAGCCACATAGCGCCCGCGATCCCCTTCACCGTCGACGGGCTCGGCCCGCGCGGCGGCCGCGCGCACGCGCCCGGCGAGTTCGTGCTGGAGGCGTCGCTGCGACCGCGCGCCGAGGTCGCGCTGGCGCTCGCGCAGGCCGTCCTGGCGCAGGCCGGCTGACGGCGCGCAGTACGCGCGCGGAC
>DATIOB010000173.1:0-9945 GCA_035473605.1 Conexibacter sp. | reverse complement strand
GAGATCGAGCGCCTCGAACGGGCGCTCGAGCGGCGCCCGCGCCTCGCCGAGCGCCTCTTCACCTCCGCCGAGCGCGCCTACGCCGCCGAGCGCGCGCGGCCCGGGCAGCACCTCGCCGCGCGCTTCTGCGCCAAGGAGGCGGTCGCGAAGGCGCTCGGGCTGGAGGCGTGGTCGTTCACCGACGTCGAGGTCGTGCGCGGCGACGGCGCGCCGTCGATCGTGCTGCACGGCGCCGCGGCGGCCGCGGCGGCCGCGCTCGGCGTGACCGAGGTGAAGGTCTCGCTGACGCACACGCGCACCGACGCCTCCGCGGTGGCGATCGCGACATGAGCGCCTGGCTGCACCCGCTGCCGGACGCCGCCGCCCAGCGCGCGCTCGACCGCTGGGCGATCGAGCAGCGCGGCATCCCCGGCATCGAGCTGATGGAGCGCGCCGGTCGCGGCCTCTTCGAGCTGACGCAACGGACGATCCCCGACGGCACGATCGCGGTCGTCTGCGGCAAGGGCAACAACGGCGGCGACGGGCTCGTCGTCGCGCGCCTGCTGCGCGAGGCCGGGCGCGAGGTCGACCTGCAGCTGCTGTCCGACCCGCACGAGCTGCACGGCGACGCGCTGCTGGCGCTCGGACGGCTGTGCGGCGCGCCGCCGCGGGTCTTCAACCCGGGCGCGCTCGTCGAGGTCGCCGGGATCGTCGACGCCATCCTCGGCACCGGCGCCAGCGGCGCCCCGCGCGGCCTCGTCTGCGACGCGATCGAGGCGATCGCGCTCGCCGCCGAGCGCGGCGTGAAGGTCGTCGCCTGCGACGTCCCCAGCGGCGTCGACGGCTCGACCGGCGAGGTCGCCGGCGCGGCGGTGCGCGCCGACGCGACCGCGACCTTCCACGCCGCCAAGCCGGGACTGTGGATCGCGCCCGGCAAGCAGCATGCCGGCACCGTCGAGGTCGTCGACATCGGGATCCCGGGCGGAGAGCGGCCGCCGCAGACGCGCGCCTCGATCGGGCTGATCGGCGACGTGCTGGAGACGCTCCCGCGCCGGGGCGCCGCGGCGACCAAGTTCGACGGCGGCAACGTCTTCGTCTGCGGCGGCTCGACCGGGCTGACCGGCGCGCCGTCGCTGGCAAGCGCCGCGGCCGCGCGCGCCGGCGCCGGCTACGTCACGGTCGCGGTGCCTGCCGCGCTCAACCTCGTCTTCGAGCTGCGTCAGGCGGAGGTGATGTCGGTGCCGCTGCCCGATGCCGATGGCGCGCTCGTGCCGGCGGCGCTCGAACCGCTGCTGAGCCGGCTGGAGCGGGCCGACGCGCTCGTGCTCGGCCCCGGACTCGGCCGCGCGCCCGCGACGGGCGAGTTCGCGCGGGCGCTCGCCGCGCAGGCGCCGCTGCCGCTGCTGCTCGACGCCGACGGGCTGAACGCGCACGACGAGCGGCTGGAGCTGCTCGCGGCGCGCACCGCGCCGACGGTCCTGACCCCGCACGGCGGTGAGCTGGCGCGGCTGCTCGGCGTCGACTCCGACGCCGTCCGCGCGCGGCGGCTGGCGCTGGCGCGCGAGGCGGCCGAGCGCGCACAGGCGATCGTCGTGCTGAAGGGCGACGACACGCTCGTCGTCTCGCCGGAGGGGCGGGTCGGCGTCAGCCGCGGCGACGCGCCGGCGCTCGCGACCGCCGGCACCGGCGACGTGCTGAGCGGCACGATCGGCGCGCTGCTGGCGCGCGGCGTCGAGCCCTTCACGGCCGCCTGCGCCGGCGTCGAGCTGCACCGCCGCGCCGGTCGCATCGTCGGCGCCGAGATCGGCGTCGAGGGCGCGATCGCGGGCGACGTGGTGGCGGCGCTGCCCGCGGCCCGTCGCGACGGTGCCGTCGGATAGTCTGCCGCGCATGCCGAAGGTCGCGGAGATCATGGAGCGAGACCCCGTCACGGTCACGCCGGAGGACTCGGTCGAGACGGTGCTGCGGGCGCTGCGCGACCACGAGCTGCCGGGGGTCCCGGTCGTCAACGAGGGCGGCCGCCCGGTCGGGATCGTCACCGAGGCCGACCTCGTGATGGTCGACGAGGAGGAGGACCTGCGTCTCCCGCTGCACATCGACCTGTTCGGCGCGCAGATCTTCCTTGGCCCCGTCAAGCGCTTCGAGGAGCGCTTCAAGAAGGCGATCGCCGCGACCGCGGAGGACATCATGACCGCGAACCCGATCACGATCGACGCCGACGCCGACGTGCGCGAGGCGGCCAGACTGATCGCCGAGCGCCGCCACAACCGCCTGCCGGTCGTCGAGCACGGCCGCCTCGTCGGCGTCGTCACGCGGCTCGACGTCTTGGAAGCGCTCGTCTCCGAGGAGTGACTCCCTCGCGCGCACTGGCCCGGGTCAACCTCGCCGCGATCGAGCGCAACTGCGCGCTGCTGCGATCGCGGATCGGCGACTCGACCGAGCTGTGCGCGGTCGTGAAGGCCAACGGCTACGGCCACGGCGCGGTGCAGGCGGCGCGGGCGGCGCAGGCCGGCGGCGCCGGCTGGCTGGCGGTCGCCGCTGCGCGCGAGGCGGCCGAGCTGCGCGCGGCCGGGATCGACGGCCCGCTGCTGGTGCTCGGCGCGCTCAGCGGCGGCGAGCTGGACGTCGCGCTCGACGCCGGCGCCGACGTCGTCGTCTGGAGCGGCACCTTCGCCGAGCGCGTCAGCGCCGGCGCCGAGGCGCGCGGGATCGAGGTCGGCATCCACCTCAAGCTCGACGTCGGCATGGGCCGGCTCGGCACGCGCGATCCCGACGAGCTGCTCGCCGTCGCGCGACGGGTGCTGGAGCTGCCGGGGCTGCGCATCGCCGGCGCGATGACCCACTTCCCCTGCGCCGACGACGACCTCGCGCTGACGCGGCGGGAGCTGGCCGCCTTCACCGCCTTCGGCGCGCGGCTGCGCGAGCTGACGCCGGGGCCGCTGCTGCTGCACGCCGCCAACAGCCCGGCGGCGCTGGGGCTGCCAGAGAGCCGCCTCGACATGGTCCGCTGCGGGATCGCGATCTACGGGCTCGACCCGTGGGGGAGAGATGCCGCCGAGCACGGGCTGGAGCCGGCGCTGGAGCTGCGCTCCCACGTCGCCGCGCTGAAGCCGATCGCGCCGGGCGAGACCGTCGGCTACGGGGCGACCTTCACCGCGACCGCGCCGGGCTGGATCGCGACGCTGCCGATCGGTTACGGCGACGGCTTCCGCCGCGCCTTCTCCAACAACGGCGTCGCGCTGCTGGACGGCCGCCGTCGCCCGCTCGTCGGCCGCGTCAGCATGGACAACGTCTGCGTCGACGTCGGTCCCGACCCGGGCGCGCTGCGCGTCGGCGATCCGGCCGTGCTGATCGGCGCGGTGGGGGAGGAGCGGATCTCCGCGGAGGAGCTGGCGCAGCGGATCGGCACGATCAACTACGAGATCACGACGGCGCTGAGCGCGCGCGTCGTCTGGGAATACCACCGCGACGGGGAACCGGCGTGAGCGCCCCGCCCGACCCGCTCGAGATCGCCCGCGCGGCGCTCCCGGACGCCGAGGTGTGGCTGGTCGGCGGCGCCGTCCGCGACCATCTGCTGGGGCGCGTGACGAAGGACCTCGACCTCGCCGTCGGCGGCGACGTGGAGGCGGCCGCGCGGGCGCTCGGCCGCGCCGCGAAGGCGGCGGTCTTCCCGCTCTCGGAGGATTTCGGCGCCTGGCGCGTGATCGGCCGCGACGGCGGCTGGCAGGCCGACCTCGCGCCGCTCGCCGGTGCGTCGATCGAAGACGACCTCGCGCAGCGCGACTTCACGCTCAACGCGATCGCCGAGCCGCTCGCCGGCGGCGACCCGATCGACCCGACCGGCGGCCGCGCTGACCTCGCCGCGCGGCGGCTGCGGATGGTCTCGCCGCGCTCCTTCCGCGACGATCCGCTGCGCGTGATGCGGCTGGCGCGCTTCGCCTGCGAGCTGGAGCTGGAGGTCGACGCCGACACGCTGGCGGCCGCCGCGCTGCAGGCGCAGCGGCTGGCCGACGTCGCGCAGGAGCGCGTCTTCGCCGAGCTGCGCCGCGTCGTCGCCGCGGCCGACCCGCTCGCCGGCCTCGCGCTGATGGACGACGTCGGCGCCACGGCGGCGGTGCTGCCGGAGCTGGCGGCGCTGCACGGCGTCGAGCAGAGTGCCTACCACCACCTCGACGTGCACGGCCACACGCTCGCGGTGCTCGCCGAGACGGTCGCGCTGGAGCGCGACCCCGCCGCCGTCTTCGGCGCCGAGCACGGCGCGCGGCTCGCGGAGCTGCTGGCGCAGCCGTTCTCCGACGAGCTGACGCGCAGCACGGCGCTGCGCTTCGGCGCGCTGCTGCACGACATCGCCAAGCCGCAGACGCGCGGCGTGATGGACAACGGCCGCGTCACCTTCTACGACCACGACCGCCAGGGCGCCGACCTCTCGCGCGCGATCCTCACGCGGCTGAAGACGAGCGAGCGGCTGAAGGCGCACGTCGCCGCGCTCGCGCGCCACCACCTGCGGCTCGGCTTCCTCGTGCACGAACGGCCGCTGACGGCGCGGAAGGTGCACTGGTACGTGACCCGCTGCGCGCCGGTCGAGGTCGACGTCTCGCTGCTGTCGGTCGCCGACCGGCTGGCGACGCGGGGCCGCAAGGCCGACGAGGCGATCGCCAAGCACCTCGAGCTGGCGCGCGAGTTGATCGGCCCCGCGCTCGCGTGGGAGGCGGGCGAGCGGCCGGCGCCGCTGATCCGCGGCGACGAGCTGGCCTCGGCCCTGGAGATCCGGCCCGGCCCGCGGATCGGCGAGCTGCTGGCGGAGCTGGAGGCGGCGCAGTACGCAGGCGAGGTCGCCACGCGCGAGGAGGCCGTCGCGCACGCGCGCGCCACGCTGCTGGACGGCGCCGAGAGCTAAGCCGACGCCGCGCTCGGCGCGGCGCGCGGGTCGATCGTCGCCGCCAGCCGGCGTACGATCGCGGTGCAGAGCGTGACGGCGTCGTCGACGGTGCCGTGGTCGACGTTCTCCGCCGTGTCCGTCGGCCAGTGGTAGTTCGACGGCACCTTGTTCGGCGTGACCGAGCCGATCATCGCGGTCGGGTAGCCGGCCTTCAGCGCGATCAGCCCGTCGGTCGCGTTGCGGAAGCGCAGGCCGCGGCGCAGGTGGACGCCGCTGTCGGTCGCCGCCTCGGAGACGAGCTGCTTGAACGGCTCCGGGTACTCGCGCATCCGCAGCATCCCCTCGCCCTCGATCAGCGTCAGCTCGGGCGAGCCGACGGTGTCGACGCAGACGACGTGGGTGCGCTCCTGCGGCAGCGACGCGAAGTGGCGGCGGGCGAAGGCGTGCATGCCCTCCATGAAGCCCTCCTCCGAGCCGGTCGAGACGAGCAGCACGCGCAGCCCCTCGACGGGCCGCTCACCCAGCTCGGTCGCGACCCCGAGCAGCGTCGCGACGCCGGTCAGGTTGTCGTTGGCGCCGGGGACGGCGTCGCGCGAGCCGATCTCGGCGAAGGTCGCGGCGGAGCCGAGACAGCGTCGTGCCGGCCGTCAGCAGCCGTCTGCTGCCGGTCAGCGCGCCGAGCGCGACGAGCGCGGGGCCGGCGAAGACGGGCGCCATCAGCGGCGGCGAGGTGTCGCTGCGCTCCAGCAGGCCGGGCGCGTATCTCGCGACGAGCGGCAGCACGCCAGGATGGAAGAGCATGCCCCAGTGGGCGGCGTCGTGGTGGGCGACGAAGACGAGCGTGTGCTCGGCCTCGACGTCACCGGTCTCGGCGACGACGTTCCAGGTCGCGCGGCTGGGGAGGAAGCGGCGCCGGAACCAGAGGCTGCCGCCGCTGACGTCGTCGTAGATCGCGGCCGCGGCAGCGGCGCCGACGGCGCCGGCGGCGATGCGGCCGACACGGCCCGGGAACCGCTTCGCGGCGAGGCCGGCGACGCCCGCGAGCGCGGCGGGGACGCCGAGCGGATACCAGTAGCCGCCGTGCGCGCGCTCCTCCTCGACGCGCGCGCTGCAGCCGAACTCGCCCAGTCGCGCGGCGATCCACTGCGCCGCCTCGCGCTCGCCGGGCGAGGCGGAGGGGCGGTCGATCGCGGAGAGGTGGGCGATCGCGTCGCGGAGATGGCGGCGGTCGGGCACTGGAGTGCCAGGCTACCGATATGCTCGGCCCGTGCCCACCACCTCGGACGACTGCATCTTCTGCAAGATCGTCGCCGGCGAGCTGCCGGCGCGGATCGTGCGCCAGGACGAGCGCACGATCGCCTTCATGGACATCGCTCCGGCGACCTACGGCCACACGCTCGTGATCCCGCGCAACCACACGCGCGATCTGCTGGAGATCGAGCCGGAGGACCTGCAGGCCGTGGCCGTCGCCGCGCAGCAGGTCGCGGCGCGCGCGAGCGAGCGCTTCGGCGCCGCCGGCATCAACCTGATCAACTCGTGCGGCAGCGCGGCGTGGCAGACCGTGTTCCACTTCCATCTGCACGTGATCCCGCGCTACAGCGACGATCCGCTGAGACTGCCGTGGGTTCCGGCCCAGGGCGATCCCGACGAGATCGCCACCGCCGCAGCGCAGCTGATCGGCTGATCTGGGCTGATCGGCTGGCGCCGATCGGCTTGCAGACATCGCCTGGGGGCGATTTTCTGCGGCCCAACCAACCACGCGGTCGGTACGGTCGCGACGAATGCCACTTGCAGTGCACCCCTTTGGTGCGGTTGACTTCTCCCCGACAGATCGGGCACCGGCTCGATGGAAACCCGCCGGCTGGTCCGGCATGCAGTCCTCGGGGGACGCAATGGCAACGGGTACGGTCAAGTGGTTCAGCGACGACAAGGGCTTCGGCTTCATCACGCCGGACGACGGCGGTCGCGACCTCTTCGTCCACTATTCGGGTATCACGGGCGACGGCTACCGCTCGCTTCCTGAGGGCTCGAAGGTGTCCTACGAGGAGGAGCAGGGCGACAAGGGTCCGAAGGCCGTCAACGTCGCGAGAATCTGAGCGCACGGGGCGCCGTTCGGACCTCGCGCTGAGCGTGCGGGGCCGCGCGGCGCCCTCGCGTGCGGGCCGCGGCGACGCGGCTGCTGCGGCGCCCTCCGGCGGCGGCCCTGCCGCGGATGGCGGTGAAATGCCCGCTGCAAGCGGAACTATCGCTGTCTTTTCGTGTTGAATGGGCACATGAAGCGCATCCTCCTCGGCCTCGCCGCGTCCGCGTGTGCGCTCGGCGTCGCCGCTCCCATCGCCTCCGCGAAGATCTACGAGATCGGCGAGAGCACCGTCCCGGCGACGACAAGCTGCCCGGACGACTGCTTCGTGGTCACGCGCACGACCGCCCTGCAGGTCGCCACGGCCGGCAGAAACTACCCCACGACCGTGCCGGCAGACGGTCGCGTCGTGGGCCTGACGCTGCAGCTCGGGTCGCTGACCACCAAGCAGATCAGATTCTTCAACCGCACCTACGGCGGCACGCCGCGGGTGCAGCTGACCGTCCTCAGCCAGGACGCCAGACAGAAGCCGAAGCGCTTCTTCACGGCGAAGGCGCAGAGCGAGATCTTCCGCATCACGGACTATCTCGGCACGACTGCGCAGTTCCCGCTGGAGACGAGCCTCGAAGTGAGAAAGGGCGACTTCATCGCCCTGACGGTGCCGACGTGGGCGCCGGTGCTCGCCGTCAACCTCGACAGAGACAACGGCTGGCGCGCCTCGCGCGCCGGCGGCAGAAACGTCTGCGACGACCTGCTGACGCAGACCGCGCAGCAGATCCTCGACAGAGAGGCGCAGTACAAGTGCCTCTACCAGACGGCGAAGCTGACCTACACGGCGACGATGATCTCGACGCCGAGAACGAACAGAACCACCGAAGACAGCAGAAGAACCACCGAGGACACGAGAAGAACGACGACGAGAAGAACCACGACGGAGTAGCTGACCGTCGTGGGGAGCGCGGTCGGATGACCGACCGCGTTCCTCGTCGCATCCACGGACGCGAGTTAGCATTCGTCCGTGAGCACCGCAGGCTGGATCTTCCTCGTCGGGATGCGCGTGTTCGACCTCGGCGGCCTGGTCGTCTGGCTCGTCTGGTTCTTCCGCCAGAGAGAGGACGACGACTGGCAGGGCTGGGACGACCCCGGCGACGATCCGCCGCCTGAGGAGCCGCCCTCGCCCGATCCCGGCGGATCGGGCCTCAGACTGCCGCTGCCGGACGCCAGCCCGTGGCCGGCGCGCTTGCGCGACCACACGGCCGCCCGCCCGCAGCGCGTCGAGCGCCGCCGCGAGCCGGTCGCGCCCGGTGAGCGCGAGCGGACGCCGTAAACGCAGGCTCGCTACACGTCAGGCGGCGAGACGACCCGGACGGACTGAGGCGGAAGAATCGTCGTGCGTGCCGCGGACGCAGGAAGCGTAGTGGGCGCCAGCCCATGAGCGACCGAGGACAAAGGCACGCGCGGCGAGGCGACGCCTCAGCCCGTCCGGGCTAGCAGGCGCCGGGGTTCTGCTCGCAGAAGGCGTCGGTCCCGGCCCCGCCGGTCGCGCCGCCGGTGTCGCCGCCGCCGTCGGTCGTGCCGCCGCCGGGGGAGGCGCCGCCGCCGGTCGCACCGCCGGTGTCGCCGCCCGTGTCACCGGTGTCACCCGTGTCACCGGTCGTGCCGCCGCCCGTGTCACCGGTGTCACCCGTGTCGGGCGTGCCGGTGTCACCGGTGTCGGAGCTGCCGTCGTCGACGGTCCCGCCGGTGTCGGAGGAGCTGCTGTCGATGCCGGTGTCGGCGGCGGTGTCGTCGGCCGTCGAGCCGGGCACGGTCGCCGTCGTCGAGGTCGTCGTCGCGGTCGTGGCCGGCGTCGTCGAGGCGCCGGAGGGGATCGTGGCGCTCGTGCCGACCGTCAGCGGCGGCGTCTCGAGCGTCGCGGCGCTGTTGCTGCCGAAACCGCCGCAGGCGGCGAGGCCAACAGCGACCAGCGCGCCCGTGAGCAGGGCGAGGAGCGGCTTGAGCGGTCGCGTGCTGCGAGGCACGAGCAGGAGAAGGTCCGCCTCAGCGGCCGATGGGAGCCATCCGACGGCCGCACGTGGGGCAGTCGTTCAGATCCTTCTGAGCGAACTGGTCGCACCAGTTGCAGATGCGCAGGTTGGCCACCGTCCATGGCAGGTCCGACGGCGTCGGCGCGAGCGGGAGCAGCTGCGCGACGACCTCGAGGTCCTCGCCGGTCTCGCGATCGACGTACGTGCGGTCGGGATCGGCCTCGATGATCACCTCGCGGCCAGTCGAGGGGGTCCGCATGCGATAACGCTGTTGAATGCTCACGGCCGGGGATGCTAGCAACGCGACCGGGGGGAAGGCCCCGCCGTGGCTGGGGTTCGGATCTGTCGCCGGCGGGTTAGGCTCCTCCGCGGAATGCGCCTGCTGATCTTCCACGGCTACCTGCTCGGCGGGACCGGCTCCAACGTCTACAACGCCAACCTCGCCGCCGCCCTCGTGCGGCTCGGCCACGAGGTCCACCTGCTGTGCCAGGAGCGCGCGCCGGAGCGGCTGCCGTTCGTCGACGCGGTCGGCGACTGGGACGGCGGCGCGCTGCGCGTCACGACGCTGCGCGAGCCGGTCCGCTGCATCGTCTACCGGCCCGCGCTGGCGGGCGTGCTGCCGGTCTACGTCGCCGATCGCTACGAGGGGATCGAGGCGCGCACCTACCGCGAGCTGAGCGACGACGAGGTCGAGGCGTACGTCGCCGCCAACGTGCGCGCGGTGCGCGAGGTTGTCGAGCGCGCCGCGCCCGAGCTGGCGCTCGCCAACCACCTCGTGATGGGGCCGCTGATCCTCGCGCGCGCGCTCGCGGACAGCGGCGTGCCCTACGCGATGAAGGTGCACGGCAGCGCGCTCGAGTACACGGTCAAGCCCGAGCCCGAGCGCTTCCTCCCGTTCGCCCGCGAGGGCCTCGCAGGCGCAAGCGGCGTGCTCGTCGGCTCCCATCACACCGCCGCGAGCCTGTGGGCGGCGCTCGGGG
>DATIOB010000172.1:0-5223 GCA_035473605.1 Conexibacter sp. | reverse complement strand
GCCGACGCCGAGGCCCTCGAACTGGCCGTCGGGGTCGTAGCTGAGCGAGCCGTCGGCGGCGACGGTGAGCGTCGCGCCTCTGGCCGTTCTGTACGCCGTCGCGACGTTGGCGCCGCTGCCGTCGACCTCGGCGACCGTGAGCGGGTCGCTCTCGGCGTCGCTGTCGTTGGCGAGCAGGCCGCTGCCGGCGGTGACCGTCAGCGGCGTGTCCTCGTCGGTCGTGTAGTCGTCGTCGGTCGCGACCGGCGCGTGGCCTGCGCCGGTGATGGTGAAGGTGGCGGTCGCGGTGTGGCTGCCGCCGCCCGAGTCGCTGACTCTGTAGGTGACGGTGTCTCTGACCTCGTCGCCTGCTCTCAGGGTGTCGAAGGCGCCGTCGGGGTCGTAGCTGAGCGAGCCGTCGGCGGCGACGGTGAGCGTCGCGCCTCTGGCCGTTCTGTACGCCGTCGCGACGTTCGCCGCGCTGCCGTCGACCGCGGCCACCGTCAGCGCGTCGCCGTCGGCGTCCGTGTCGTTGGCGAGCAGGCCGCTGGGGGCGGTGACCGTCAGCGGCGTGTCCTCGTCGGTTCTGTAGTCGTCGTCGGCGGCGACCGGCGCGTCGTTGGCGCCGGTGACCGTGAACGTGATCGTCGCGGTCGCGGTGAGCGCGCCGTCGGTGACGCGGTAGGTGAGCGTCTCTCTGACCTCGTCGCCGGGTCTCAGCGCGTCGAAGGCGCCGTCGGGGTCGTAGCTGAGCGAGCCGTCGGCGTTGACGGTGACCGTCGCGCCTCTCGGCGTGGTGATCGCTCTGCCGACGTTCGCCGCGCTGCCGTCGACCTCGTCGATCGTCAGTCTGTCGCCGTCGAGGTCTCTGTCGTTGGACAGCGCACCGGGCGCGGCGACCGTCAGCAGCGTGCCGGCGTCGGTCGTGTAGCCGTCGTCGGCGGCCGTCGGGTTGTCGTTGACCGCTCTCACGGTCACGTCGCGCGCGACCGCTCTCGACGGCGTGCCGCCGGCGTCGGTCGCGACGAACTGCACGCTGCGGGTCGCCGTCGACGGCGCCTCGCTCGTGTTCGCATAGGCGACGGTGCGCAGCGCCGCCTGGTAGTCGGCGAGCGAGGCCGCGCCGGACAGCGTCAGCGTGCCGGTGGCGGCGTCGTATCTGGCTCTGATCCCGCCCGGGGCGGCGGCCGTCAGCGACAGCACGTCCTCGCCTCTCGCCAGCCCTCTGACGATCTGCGCCGTCGCGCCGGAGAGGGTCGCCGAGTCGGCGTCGGTGACGGTGAGCGCTCTGTCGAGCTCCGTCGCCGGGTCGTTCTCCGTGTACGCGACCGTGCTGCCGGGGAGCGTGACGACGGGCGCGTCGGCGACCGCTCTGACGTTGACGGTCTTCGTCGCCGCGGCGCTCGTGGCCGCGCTGCTGTCGGTCACGGTGAAGGTGACCTGGCGCGGACCGCCGGTCGGATCTCTGCCGATCGTGGTGTTGCCGTAGGTGATCGAGCGCAGCGCCGCCTGGTAGTCGGCGACGGTCGCTCTGCCGCTGAGGGTCAGCGTGCCGGTCAGGGGGTCGAATCTGGCACCTCTGATCGCGCCCGCGCCTCTGAAGGCGAGCACGTCCTCGCCGTTGACGTAGCCGCTGCCGATTCTGGCGACGGCGCCGGTCAGCTGCGGGGAGTCGACGTCTCTGACCGTCAGCGCCGCGTCGACGGCGACCGGCGGCGATCTCTCCTCGAAGGCGGTCACGCCGGCGGAGGTCGTCACGACCGGGGCGTCGTTGATCGCTCTGACGGTGATCGTGACTCTGGCCGTGCTCGACAGCAGGCCGATGCGCACGCGGTAGACGAACGAGTCGCTGCCGCTGAAGTCGGCGTTCGGCGTGTAGGTGACGAAGCGCCCGCCGCCGCTGAGGCTCCCGTTCGAGGGACCGCTGACGATCGAGAAGTCACCGAACAGCTGCTGTATGAGGTCGCTGGAGAGGTCGATTCTGACGGCCGTCTCCTCGTTCGTGGAGACGCTCTTGTTCTGCGCGAACGGCGGCAGCGGGATCGGCTGCGGCGTCTGGCCTCTGCCGTGGGAGGGCGGTCTGGGGAAGTTGAAGAACGACTGCGGGTGGACGCCGAACTTCTTCAGCGACGACGAGGCGCCGCCGCGCGAGTAGCCCTCGCTCAGCAGCGTCGAGAGGAACGGGATGCCGGTCGCGGTCGAGGCGTTGGCGCGGTCGACGGCGGTCGGGTCGGCCAGCAGGCCGTCGATGCCGCTGAGGATCCGGCTCGTGAAGGCGAGCTGCGCGGCGGTCGTGCCGCACACTCTGCGCGCGTTCGGGCTGCAGGCGTAGGTCGGCTCGTCGGCTTCGCTGGCGGTCAGCAGCACGCGCAGGTTCGGCTGGTCCTTGAGCGCGGCGACGAGGCCGCCGGCGTACGGGGCGTCGACCAGCAGCTGCCACTCGACCTGCGGGTGGGCGCGCAGCAGGCCGAGCAGCTCGCCGGCGCGCAGGTCCTGCTGCTCGAGGCGGCCGTCGGGATGGCCGGAGGCGCCGAGGTTGATCGCCGGCTCGCTGCCGCGGACGCCGCCGCCGGCGACGAACAGCAGCACGCTGCGGCAGCCGTGGCCTCTGATCAGACGCGAGATGAAGGCGGCCGGGCTGAGCCCGTCGCGGGTCGAGTAGCGGGCGGCGACGAAGCCTCTGTCACGCCGCTCGAGGTCGGCCAGCAGGCCGCCGACGGCGGCGCGCGTGCGGTCGACGCTGGCGTAGTCGTAGGAGTTGGCGAGCATGTCCGCGAGGGTCACCGCGCACGAGCCGGAGCGGGCGAGCGCGCCCGCGGCGCGGTTGGAGCCGGCGGCGGTCGCGATCGCGAGCGGCGCGATCGTGCCGAGCGCGTCTCGCATCGGCGCGGCGCCCAGCGCCGTCTGGGACACGGAGGCGGACGTGGCGACGGCGGTGGCGCGCGTGCGCGCGCCGCCGGCGTTCTGCGGCAGGCGCGCGAAGGCGCGGTATCTGTTGTCGCGGTAGGCGGCGGCGTTGCGCAGGTAGAGCGGCAGCCGGCCGGCCACCAGCGGCGGCCAGTCGAAGCTGGGGCTGACGCGCACGTCGCCGCTGCCGACGCCGACGAGCGCGACGCGGCCGGGGTGCTGGAAGAGCTGGAACGGGCCGCGGTCCTCGTAGTAGAGCCACGCCGGCTCGTCGCCGACGCGCAGCACGACGGGGGCGCGCGTGACGGTCGCGCCAGCGCGGCGCAGACGGTCGCGGCGGGCGGCGGTGTTGGGGGCCAGGGCCGACGCGGACGTGGTCGCGCGCGGGGCGCCGGCCTGGCTGACGACGGTGCCGGGGGCGAGCGGGCGCGGCTGGCGGAAGACGATCACCGGCGCGCTGCCCTTCGCCGACCCGAGCGCCTTCAGCGCGGCGCGGTCGGCGGCCGCCGAGGGCTGCGACGACGCGGGCGCCTTCGCCGCGGCCGGCGCCGCGAGCCACCCGGCGGCGAGGGCGGTCAGCCCCACGAGCGACACTGTCCGAACCGCTGCGCGCATCTGCTGCGTCGCATTCCCTCGGTCCGCTCCTGCCCCAATACCGGAGACGGTCACGCTGTGCTCCTCCTTGTGCGCGCCGTGGCCCTGCCACTGCCGCAGATCGTCGATGGCGCGGATGCGCTGCCTGGTCGATGCACCCACGTTTGGTGCTTCAGCACGAGACTCGCCAGGATACCCCTGGAAGTCGCGATTGCGCAAATCGATGACGACTGGTGAACAGCCTTTGCATACTTCCTAGAACATCTATACGGTGCGAAACGCACAGGTCGGCGGCGAAACGGAGCAGAGGCGCATGGGAACACCTTTCATCGGAGAGATCCGTCCGATGTCGTTCAACTTTCCGCCCAAGGGCTGGGCGCAATGCGACGGGCAGCTGTTGCCGATCAACGCGAACCAGCCGCTCTTCTCGCTGCTGGGGACGACGTACGGCGGCGACGGGCGGGTCAACTTCGCGCTGCCGGACCTGCGCGGACGGCTGCCGATCAGCTGGGATCCCGGCGGCGGCAGCTACCAGCTCGGCCAGCGGGCGGGAACGGAGGCGGTGACGCTCACGCCGAACGAGATCCCGCCGCACACGCATCAGCTGTTCGCGTCCAGCAGCGCCGGCGACGACGCCTTCCCCGGCGTCTTCGCGGCCGCCGCGAACGTCTACGGCGCGCCGACGAACCAGCGGCCGATCGGCACGGACCTGCCGAACGCCCCTTCGATCTCGCCGGCGGGAGCGCAGTCGCACAACAACGTGATGCCGTACGCGGTCGTCAACTTCTGCATTGCCTTGCAGGGCATATTCCCGTCCCGCAACTGACGAGGAGACACGAATGTCAGATCCTTACGTGGGCGAGATCCGCATGTTCGGCGGCAACTTCGCGCCGAACGGCTGGGCCAACTGCGACGGCACCACGTTGCCGATCTCCGAGTACGAGACGCTCTTCAACCTGATCGGCACGACCTACGGCGGCGACGGCCAGGAGACGTTCAACCTGCCCAACTTCGGCGGACGCGCTCCGATGCACATGGGCAACGGGCCGGGCATCAGCCCGCGCATAATCGGTGAGGTCGGCGGCAGCGAGAGCGTCACGCTGACCTCCAACCAGGCCGGCGGCCACCAGCACATCCTGGTGGGCAGCGGCGACCCCGGCACCTCGCCGAATCCGGCGAACGCGGTCCCGGCGACCGGTGCCACGGTCCAGATCTACCGCGCGACGCCGCCGGGGGCGCAGATGCCGCCGAGCTCCCTGCAGATGCAGGGCGGCAGCCAGCCGCACGAGAACCGCCAGCCGTACCTGCCGATCCGCTTCATCATCTCGCTCTTCGGGATCTACCCGAGCCCAACCTGAGAGGACGTCGATGTCTTCACCCTTCGTCGCAGAGATCAAGGTCTGGGCGGGCAACTTCCCGCCGCGGGGCTACGCCTTCTGCGCCGGCCAGCTGCTGCCGATCTCGCAGAACACGGCGCTGTTCTCGCTGCTCGGCACGATGTACGGCGGTGATGGCAAGTCGACGTTCGGGCTGCCGGACCTGCAGGGACGGGTGCCGCTGCACGCGAACAACGAGGGCGACTACTTCCAGGGAGCGGCCGGCGGCAACGCCAACGTGTCGCTGCTGCTGTCGGAGATAGCGAGCCACAACCACGGCGGCGTCAACGTCAACCAGGTCGACCCCGCGAACCTGACGCAGCCGGGCCCCAACCGGATCGTCTCGCAGTCGAAGAACGGCAACGCG
>DATIOB010000171.1:0-10664 GCA_035473605.1 Conexibacter sp. | reverse complement strand
ACGACCGCGCGAGATCGAGTCTGCCGCTTCTCTGCGGGATCACGATCCACGGTCCCAGCCAGCGCGTCTGCCCGGCCGGGATCTCACGCGCGCCGAACGCCCGCTGCTGGCGCGGCTGCTCGACGTAGCCGGACTGCTCGTCGGCGAGGCCGAGTTCGACCTGTGCGTCGTAGACGGGGATGTCGGCGATGTTGCGGAGCCCGACTCTGACCCGCATCGGGTAGCCGTCGCGATAGGTCTCGTCGCTTTCGATGATCGCTCTCAGCGCGTTGCCGCCCCACACCTTCAATGGCGTCGCCGTCGTCGCGCGCGCAGTGATCGAGGCGCCGAACGGCGCGAGCGTCGCGGCATAGTCGGCGCTGAGCGTGTACTCCCCGGCGGCGTCCCCACGCACGATCCAGCTCGCGCTCGCATGGCCGCCGCCGACAATGTCGCCCACCGGTTGCGTCTGCTGCTCGCCGCGTGCGGTCGGCGCGAGGCTGAGCCCGCTCGGCAACTCAAGCCGTGCGCTGCCGTCACGCAGCACGAACTCGGGCGCGGCGAGGTTGTAGATCGTCATCTTGATCTCGAAGAACTCCTTCAACCAGCGCGCCTGGAACGGCAGCGTGAAGGTGCTGACCATCGATCTGCCCTGACGCTGCACGTGGGTCGTGCCGCCGCCTCCCGCGCCGTCCGGATCGTCTATCTGGCAGCTGTCGCGTGTGCAGCCGGGACCGTGCAGGCCGTCGCCGTTGAGCCAGCCGTTGAACGGTCTCCCATTCAGGTGGACGGTGAAGCCGACGACGTTCTGGTTCTCCGGGTTGTTCGGATCGATCCCGAGCGCGATGATCTCCTCTCTGTTGAGACGACGGTGCATCAGCGTCGCCTCCGCGACATCGCCTGGCGTGAGTGAGACGGTCGCGGAGCCGCTGCCGCCGGAGACGGTCGCGGGCGCGCTCGCGGGCAGGTAGCCGTCGCCGTACGTCATCACGGTGTGGGTCCCGTCGGCGAGGCCGCGCAGGCGGGCCCGGCCGGCGCCATCGGTCACGGCCGTCACACGCTGGCCGGCAGGCGTCACCACGAGCACGTCGGCGCCGGCGACCGGGCCGCCGCCGGAGACGACGGTGACACCGAGCCCGTCGGCGGCCGCCGGCGAGACGACGTGAACGCGCGCGCTGTCGAGGACGCGTCTGCCGCCGGCCTCGACGGCGAGCGTCGCGACGTAGGTGCCGGCCGTCCCCCACGTGTGGGTGGTGCGCAGGCCGTTGGCGGAGCCGCCGTCGCCGAACTCCCAGGTCGCGCGCTCGATCCCGGCCGACGGGCGCGAGCCGCTGCCGTCGAGCGTCAGCGCCTCGCCAGCGACCGCGATCAGATCGTCACCGGCATCGGCGCGCAGCGGCTCGGAGAGCGCGACCGTGACGAGGCGCGTGACGACGTCGGTCTCGTGGCCGTCGGTCACCTCGAGGCGCACCAAATAGATCCCGCTGCGCTGGTAGGTATGGGCGATTGGGGCCTGCGGCAGATGGCCGGAAACGACGCGGCCGTCGCCGAGGTCGAGCGTGTAGCGCAGCTCGTCGCCGTCGCCGTCCGCGGCGGTGATAGCCGCTGCGGTCTCCAGCGCGATGACGCCCGCGTCGGGCGTCATCGTCAGTGCGGTGTCCGGCGCGGCGTTGGCGAAGCTGAACTGGCGCATCGCGCCGCTCGCGTCGGCGTTGCCGGCGGCGTCGATCGCGCGGACGCGGAGCGTGTGATCGCCCGGACTGAGACCGGCGAGATCGAGCGCGGCGCCGGAGACGCAGGCGGCGTAGACAGCGCCGTCGACCGCGCACTGGAACGTGCTGCCGGCCTCGGACGCGCTGAAGGCGAAGACCGCGCCGGCGTGGACCGGCTGCTCCGGACCGGCCGTGATCGTCGTCTCGGGAGCGGTGCGATCGACCGTCCAGATCGCCGTCGCCGGCGTCGCGTCGACGCGGCCGACAGCGTCTCTCGCGCGCGCCTCGAAGCGGTAGTCGCCCTCCGCCAGGCCGCTGAACTGCCGCGACCCGGCGCACGACGCGAACGGGTCGTCGCCGAGACGGCACTCCAGCGCCGCCGACGACGGGACGGCGCGGAAGCGGACGATCTGCGTCGCGCCGTTCGTGCGCGCCGGCGGCTGCTCGCTGATCACGGTCTCGGGCGGGTCGGCCTCCGTCACGACGGCGGTCAGAGCCGAGCGTGCCGGCGCGCCGGCGCCGGCGCTGTTGCTCGCGGTCACCTCGACCATGAGGCGACGGCCTACGTCGGCGTAACGGGCCTCGTAGCGCTGGTCGGTCGCGTCCGCGATCGCTCTGCAGTCGAGCGCCGTCGCGCAGCTCAGCCACTGGTACGCGAAGCCGATCGGCGCGTTCGTCCAGCTGCCGTTGCCCGCGTTCAGGGAAGCGCCCTCGCGCGCGCTCCCCGCGATCTCCGGAAGCACGCTGTTGAGCGGTCTGCCGGCGGCAACCGTCGCGGTCTCGTCGGACACGGCGGCGACGCTGACGCCGCTCGCGTTGACGGCACGCTCGCGCACGACGATGCGGAAGCCGATGTCCGCGGCACCGAGCAGGTGCTGCGTCCCGGTCGCGCCGGCGATCTCGGTGCAGCTGCCGGAGGCCGCGCAGCGCCACCACTGCTGCTCGTAGGAGCTCGGCTGCTCGCTCCAGCTGCCGCGCACGAGCGTCAGCGTCGCGCCCTCGACCGCAGTCCCGCTGATCGACGGCCGCGTGATGTTCACCGGGATCCGCGCGCGCACCGGGTCGGTCGCGGCAGAGGTCGCGGCCGTGCCGGCGCCGGCCGGGTTGCTGGCCGTGACGCGAACGACGAGCGCGTTGCCGACGTCGCTCTCCGTCGGCACGTAGGTCGTTCTGGTCGCGCCGGCGATCGGCGCGCAGGCGCTGTCCGGCGGGCAGGCGAGCCAGCTGTACGTGTAGGAGGTCGGCTCGTTGCTCCAGTCGCCGCTGCTCGCCGCGAGCGTCTCGCCGACCTTCGCGATGCCGCTGATCCGCGGCGGGTCGGTCGACTGGGGCCGGCTCGCGATGACGGCGTCGGTCGGCGCCGAGGACGCCGGTTGGCTGGTGCCGCCGGCGTTGGCGGCGCGCACGACGACGACGATCCGTCTGCCGACGTCGGCGGCGCGCAGGCTGTACGTGCTGCCGCTCCCGCTCGTTATGCAGTTCGCGCCGGCCGCGTCGCAGCGGCGCCAGCTGTAGTCGTAGCCGCTTGGGGCGCCGCTCCAGCTGCCGTGCTCGGCGGTCAGTCTCTCGCCCTGTCTCGGCGCGCCTGAGATCGTCGGCGCGGCGAGGTTCGCCGGCACCGCCGGGACGATCGCCGTCGACGGCGTCGAGACGACCGGTTCGCTCTCGCCGCCCGCGTTGCGCGCGATGAGGACGACCGTCAGCGTGTGACCGATGTCGGCGTCGCGGACCGTGTACCAGTCGTCGGTCTCACTGTCGATCACCGCGCAGGCGGAGCCGAAGGCGTTGCAGCGCTGCCAGCGGTAGCTGTAGCTCGTCGGATTGTTCGCCCAGCCGCCCACCGAGGCGTACAGCTGCTCGCCGCTGCGCGGCGTCCCCGAGATCGACGGCGCCCACGTGTTCAGCGGCGGCTGCGGTACGACCACGTCGGTCAGCTGCGAGCGCTCCGTCGTCGTGCCGCCGAGGTTGACGGCGGTCTCCGCGACGGCGATGCGATAGCCGCCGTCGGACTCGCCGAGCGTGTATGTGCTCTGCGTCGCGCCGGCGATCTCCCAGCAGTAATCCTCCTCGGCGAGGCAGCGCAGCCACTGGCGCGTGACGGCAGTCGGGTCGCCGCTCCAGGTGCCGTCGGTCGCGGTCAGCGTTTGCCCCTGCGTCGTCGTGCCGGCGATCGTCGGGGGCGACGTGCTCAGCGGCGGTCTCGCGAGGCTGGCGTCGATCTGCGGCGTGACGGCGCGGGCGGTGACGGTGACCGTCGCGGCGCCGCCAGCGGTGGGGCTGCGGTCGAACCACTGGGTTCCGTAGCCGTTGTAGTCGTCGAAGCGGACCGTGTATCTCCCTGGTGGCAGCGCGCCGAGCGAGTAGCGCCCGTCAGCGCCGCTCCAGGCCAAGCGGGATGTCCCGGACGACGAGGTCGCCATCACCGTGGCGCCCAGGCGCGGCGCGCCGCTGGCATGGTCGAGCACCGTTCCAGCGATCCGGCCCCCGGCCGCGAGCCCAACGTCGCCGAGCGTCGTGTCCTGCTGCGCCGTGACCGCGACATTCTCGCGCGCGGCATCCAGGAGGAAGCCGTCGCCGCTCGGCGAGAAGGAGAGGCGGAAGGCGCCGGTCGGCAGACCCGCGACGGTGAAGCGCCCGTCGGGTCCGCTCGTGACGTACCCGCTGTGCGACTCGCCCGCAATAGATCCGGATGCGTTGACGCTGACGTTCGCGACCGGGTCGCCGGTCTCGGCGTCGCGCACGACGCCGGTGACGCGCCCGCCGGCGTGCAGCTCGCGGTCGATGCCGGCGGTCGTCTCGCCGTGCGTCACGGCGACCGATACGGCCTCGGCGCGCGTGTCGCCGCCGTACCAGCCGGCGATGTAGTTGAGGCCGTCGGCCGGGCGGAAGGAGACGTGGTAGCTGCCGGTCACGAGGCCGTCGAGCGCGTAGCTGCCGTCCAGGCGCGTGTTGCCGTAGGCGGCGGTCAGCCCCGCCTCAGTGAACGCGATCACCGTCATGCCGGCGACCGGCGCGCCGGTCACGGCGTCGGTCGCGCGGCCGGTGATGCCGCCGCCGGAGACGAGCGCGGCGTCGATCCCGCTGCGCTGCTCACCGCCGGCGAGTCTGACGACGGTCGCCGTCGCGGAGCTGTCGGCGCCGTCGTACCAGCGCTCAGCGTAGCCGCTGCCGGGCTTCTCGAAGCGGACGCGATAGGAGCCGGGAGCCAGCCCTGAGATTCTGTAGCGCCCGTCGAAGCCGGTCGTGACGAGGTAGCCGTAGCCACTGGCGTCGTCGTAGGCGATCACATCGACGCCGGACAGCGGCGCGCCGGTGCGCACGTCGGTCACGCTGCCGGCGATCGAGACGGCGCGGAGGAGCGTCGCGTCGATGTCCGCCGTCAGCTCGCCGGCCGTCACCGCGACCGGGTCCGCGCTGAGGTAGTCGGCGTCGTCGAACCACTCGGCGCGGTATGCGCCGCCGCCGAAGCTGACGCGGTAGCTGCCTGTCCGCAGCCCACGCACCGTGTAGCTGCCGTCCGGGCCGACCTCCGCCGAGCCGACCCAGTCGCCGGTCTGCTGCTCGTACGCGGAGACGTACGCGCCGGCTGCGGGCGTGCCGGCGTCGTCGACGACGCGACCGGCGATCGTGCCGCCGCGCGCCAAGCCGACCTGCGGGACGGTCGTCGTCTGCCCGGTCGCGACGGTGACCAGCGTGGCGTCGTCGACCGTCGCTGCGTCGTCGTAGTACTCGCTGACGTGCGGACCGCCGTCGTTGGCCCAGTAGCGCAGCCGGTAGCTGCCCGACGGCAGCCCGCGCAGCGTGTAGCGGCCGCTCGGATCGCTGCTCGTCGACGCGGTCCAGCTGCCGTCGGCGGCGTACGCCGCGACGATGATCCCGGGCAGCGGCGTGCCGCTGCCGTCCTCGGCGATGCGGCCCTCGATGCTGCCGCCCTGCGCGAGCTGCGCGTCGATGTCCGGCGTCTCCTCCCCGGCGGTGACGGTGATCGCCGTCGCCGTCTCGATCGACGGCTGGTCGTCGAACCATTCGCTCGCGTAGTCGGCCACGTCGGGACCGGTCGGGTCCGGGCTGCCTCCGGGCGACGGCGGCGGCTCCGGAGCGTCCATCCCGGCGAGAAAGTTGAGGCGGTAGGTCCCGCCCATCAGCCCGGTGGCGGTGTAGCGGCCGTCGGCGCCGGTAGTGGTCGAGCCGAGGTAGACGCCGCTGCCGGCGTAGACGAGCACGACGACGCCGCGGATGCCGGCACCGCCGTCCGCGGCCGTGACGCGGCCGGTGATGCGCCCGGAGGTCTCCAGGCGCGCGTCGATCCCATCGACGAGCTCGCCGTCGCCGAGCGTGATCGCCGTCGCGGCAGCGAGCGTCGCGGCGTCGTCGTGGTACTCGTCGCGGTGCACGCCGGAGGGGTCTCTGAAGCCCAGCCGGTAGCTCCCCGGCTCCAGCCCGGTGACCCGATAGCGGCCGTTCTCATCGGTTCTCACAGCGCCCGACGACCACGACCGGCCGGCCTCGTACAGCTCGACGCGGACACCAGCGAGCGGCTGCCCCGCTCTGCCGGTGACGGTCCCGGTGATGCGACCGGCGGGGTCGAGCGCGGCGTCGATCCCGCTCGTCAGCTGTCCCTCGGTGACCGAGATCGGGTCGGCCTGCTCGACGTCGCTCTTGCCGTCGTACCACTGCGGGCGGTGCGACTGGTGGGGGAACTCCGACGGGTGAAAGCCGACAGTCTGTCTTCCGCTCGCGACGCCGTTGACGACGTAGTCGCCGTCCTCGTCGCTGGAGCCGTACGCGGTCGCTCCGTCCTCGGCGGTGACGTAGACGGAGATATCTCCCAGCCCCTCGCCGGTCTCGGCGTCGGCGACGTGCCCCGCGACGCGGCCGCCCGGCCGCAGCGCGAAGTCGATCCCCGGCTGCTCCTCACCGGCGACGGCGGCGACCGGATCCGCCTGCTCGAAGGTCGGCGCGTCGTCGTAGTACTCGGCGACGTAGTTGTCGCCGACGCCCGCGGACGCGCTAACTCGGTAGCTGCCGGTCGCGAGCCCGTTGACGCGATAGCGGCCGTCCGCGTCCGCCTCAGCCAATGCGACCCAGTCGCCAGCTTCGTCGTAGACGTCGATGTAGGCGTCGGGGAGCGGTGCGCCGGTGGCCTGCGCGGTCACCCGGCCGCTGATGTGCGCGCCCTCGAGCAGGCGTGCGTCGATCCCCTGCGCGATCGAGCCGGCGGCCGCGAGCGCGACGGAATCCGCGCTGTCGGCGTCGCTCTTGCCGTCGTACCACTGCGGCATCAGATTGGCGCCGGTGCCGACGGGCGGATGGAAGCGCACCTTGTACGTGCCCGCCGGCAGCGCGCCGATCTCGTACTGGCCGCTGCTCGAAGTGAAGCTGCTGCTGACGTAGGTGGGCTCTTCCTCCGCCGTGTAGACCGTCACGTAAGCGGACACGACCGGAGCGGAGGCACCATCGAGGACCGTGCCGCGGATCGTCGCGGCGTGCGCGTCGGCGGCGAGCGTGACGAGCGCGAGCAGCCCGATCGCGGCCAGCGCTGAGCCGCGGCGGCGGCCGCGGAAGCGCGTCACGCGCAGGCGGCGAGCGCCCGCCACACACCGGCGGATCATCGCACCGCTCCCGCGCATGCCGGCAGCCCGGCTGCGGCCGCCCGCGCGTCAATCGTGGCGGCGCGCTCCGGCAGCAGCCGCAGCGCCTGCTCACGGACCGCGACGTCGGTCCGCGGGTCGGCGATCGATGCGTGTTCGCGCCGCTGTTCGGCGTACGCCGACGCCAGTCCGTCGACCGCCGCGCGCAGCGAGCGCGGCACATCGAGCCGGCGCAGCGACTGCTCGGCGGCGCGATCGACGCGCGCGAGCCGCGCAGCCTCGGCCGGCGTGACAGACCGCGCCGCCGTCAGCGGCGCGGCGCTCGTGACAGTCGCGCAGATGTCGTTGGCGAGCGCCCGAAACTGCCGCAGGCGCTCGGTCGACAGGTCCGCGGCAGCGGTGGTTGCGCCGGGGACCGACGTTGCGGAGGCGGCGATCGCCTCACGTGACGCGTCGTCATGTCCACAGCCAGCGAAAGCGGACAGCGCGGCACCGACCACAAGCAGGTGACCGACGACCGTCCGTCGGCATGCCGCTCCCCATCTCGCGGCGCCCCGTCCGCTCGCCTCCATCGTCGCCCCTGTCCCTGGCTCAACAGTGTCATCTCGCCCCGCTGCGAGGCGGCGAAGTATCGGATTACAAGCATCTGCTTGTCAAGTTTGTGGTGTCACCTTTTGGCGTTCTCCGCGACGCCGGGATCCTGCGCGGGGTGACGGCAGCAGCCCTACGTCTCGGACAGCAGCGCCGGCCGTGATCGCTTTGGCTACGCCCATCGCCTCTCGGAGACAACCCCGAATCGCGGTGCTGGCGCGGCTGCGTCCGGCGCCGGCGTGAGCGGTCGGCGACGCGCCGACGCTTCTACGCCTTCCCCGGCGGACCGCTATTCCCAGAACACTGGGGCGGTTCCTGTCGCGGGCGTGGATGATTGAGGAAGCTTGTGGCGGCGCGCGGCGTCGGCGAACTCGATGAGCACGCGCCGCGAGACATCGCGTCGCGCCGGGATGCCGCGCCGGTCACTGCGCGCGATCCAGATCGCATGGATCGCGGCTTCGCTGAGCTGACGTCGCTCGCGCCATGTCATTGATACGAGTGGCCCGCGCGGCATTGGCTCTAGCTCGAGTCCTCCGAGCATCGCGACACGGCCGGCCACGAGCGCTAGCCGCGCTTCGTCGCGTCTCCGGAAACGTCTGATGAGGCCCTCGCGATAGCGGTCGTTGCCGAGCCGTTGGCGGAGCGTCGTGTCGTCTCGCCAGTTCTCGAAGGTTCTGCTCGCGCGGGTGTGCGCGTCGTGCAAGCGACGGAGGTCGCCGTGCGGCCCGGTAGCGAGGATCTCGCGCCAGCGAGTCAGCCGGTGCTCGAGTTGCTCGTCGACGTAGGCGTCCAAGAGCGCGGCGGCGATCGAGGTTGGTGCTGCGCAGCCGACGGTTTTGCATCGGTAGCGCACGACGTGATTGCGATCGACGTCGCGCACCAGCGTTCGTCGGCATACCGCGCACCTCGCGAGCCCGGCGTAGGCACGGTCGCGGTAGTGGCGGGTGTCATCGCGTACGCCTCTTGCCGCGTTGGCTTGCAGCCATCTCGGCCGATCAACGATCGGCTCCCATGCGTTTTCGATCCGATGGCCGAACGGCCCGTTCCAGACGCCCAGCAGCGCCTCACTGCGCACGATGCCGATCACCGTCGACGACCCCCAGTGCGTTCTGCCGGTCGGCGTTGGGATGCGCTGTTTGTTCAGGGCGGTGCAGATCGCCTGCCACCCTCTTCCAGCGGCTCGCAACGCGACCATCTGCGCCACGACCGGAGCGGTCTCAGGATCGGGCACGATCCGACCAGTCGTCGTGCGTCTGTAGCCGTAGCGGTCGCGAACAGCGAACCGTCCCTGCGCCGCCGCGCTGGCGATCGTCGCTTCGAACGCCTCTCGTGCGGTGCTGCGCTGCCACTCAGCGAAAAGCAGCACGATCGAGAGGTGCATCCGGCCGCTGGGCGTTTCCGGGTCCACGTTCTCCCGGACGCTCACGACCCGGCCGCCTACCTGGTGGATGCGGTCGACGGTCGCGATCCCGCCGAGCACCGTCCGCGCGAACCGATCGAGGCTCGCGACGACGATCCCGCCCGTCGCACCGCCCTTCACCCGCCGGATCGCCAGCTGCAGCCCTGGCCGCCGCATCGTGCCCCCTGATCTGCTCATGTCGGTGTGCCACATCACGATCCGACAGTCGTGCTCTGTGGCCCACGCCGCGATCGACCGTCTCTGCATCCTCGGCGACAGGAACCTCGGACCGGCGCGTCTGCCACGGCGGCTGACCCGGACGTAGCCGTCCAGCGCTGTTCGAGAGATCACCTCAGACGACCGCGATCGCACACATGACGACTACCCGGGATGTACTGCGTTGTATGTGGACCACCCAGGACGTGGCGCATACAACGCGATGCGTCCATGTCCGCCCGGCCAACGACCGCCCAACAGGCGACGCAGCGCTTCGCCGCGAACCTCCGCAGAGCGCGCGATCGAGCCGGCCTGACCCAAGAAGAACTCGCCGACGAAGCCGACCTCCACCGAACCGCCATCAGCTTCCTGGAGCGAGGCGAACGCGAGCCTCGACTGTGGACCCTCGTCAAGCTCTCCTACGCCCTGAAGATCCCACCATCAGAACTGCTCGAGGACCTGGCCTAGCCCTCCGGCAACGCACATTCGCCCCGCTGCCGACCCGCCGAACACCCCACACGCGCCAGGCCCACGGTGGCGACTGCGCCCGAGGCAGCCAAAGCCGACAGCCTCACGAACGTCGGGCGACCCGTGAAGAACGGAAGCGCTGCAGCCGGAACGCATGACGGCGCCTCGCAGCCGCGAAAGTCGATCGGCCGGTCATAGACAGCTCTTCCGTCCCGCTCGATCGACAGCCGCAGGTCACTCCAGCCAGCAAGCAGTGGCGCCGCTTCGCAACGACCGCCGACCAAGCGCGAAGCCGCTCCGGCGCTGCTCAGCGAATTCGCGCGACCCCCGTCGCAACCACGCGGCTCCGGTCGTCTTTCGCCCAGCGCGAACGCTCCCGCGGGTCGACATCGGACCGACGCTGACCACCCTCAACGGTCACAGACCCACGCCGATATGGCACTAAATCTCGGTGAGACGTTTGGGGACCAGGATGCCTCCTCTCCGGCGCCGCGAGCGCGGCGGTCCTTCGCGCGACGGTGGCGTGTCGCTGGCAACCGTCGCGCTCGCCCCCCGCCGGGCGGCTGTGCGCGCATGACGCTGCTGTTGAGACAGCTCGAGACGTTCTTCAAAGATGAGTCCGCCCGCGAGCTTTGGCCGTTGAGTCCGGGAGTTACGTGCGTGACTGGCGACACGGGGACGGGCAAATCGCTGCTGGCGAATCTGCTC
>DATIOB010000170.1:0-3128 GCA_035473605.1 Conexibacter sp. | reverse complement strand
GACCACCAGATGACCGCAAAGCAGCAGACCCGTGAGGAGGTCCTGGACACGATGCTCTCCCGCCACCCGGTGCGCCGCTTCATCGAGCTCGACGAGGTCGCTGAGGCCGTGCTGTTCCTCGCGAGCCCCGGCGCCTCGGCGATCAACGGCACGTGCCTGCCCGTCGACCTGGGGACGCTGGTCGGATGAGCGCCGCCGAGCTCGACGGCGTCCGCCTGGCGGTCGTCACCAACCGCCTGCAGAGCATCGCCCGCAGCATGATGAACACCGTGCTGCGGACCGGCCGCTCCGGCGTGCTGAACTCCGCGCGCGACTTCTCCTGCTGCATCCTGACCGGCGGCGACGAGCTGCTCGCCGCGGCCGACAGCCTCCCGATCCACGTGATGAGCGGACCGGACCTGATGGCCAGGGTGATGCGCGAGCTGCACCACGACATCGCCCCCGGCGACGCGTTTCTGCACAACTCCCCGTACCAGGGCAACTCGCACGCGGCCGATCACAGCTTCCTCGTGCCCGTCTTCGACGACGCCGGCAGACATCGCCTGACGGTGCTCGTCAAGGCCCACCAGGCCGACTGCGGCAACTCCGTCCCGACGACGTACATGTCGACCGCGGTCGACGTCTACGAGGAGGGCGCGCTGATCTTCCCCTGCGTGCGCGTGCAGCGCGACTACCAGGACTGCGACGACATCCTGCGCATGTGCGAGGTACGCATCCGCGTGCCCGACCAGTGGCGCGGCGACTACCTCGCCGCGATGGGCGCCGCGCGGATCGGCGAGCGCAAGCTGAGAGAGCTCGGCGCCGACATCGGCTGGGACGCGCTCGACGCGCTCGCCGAGCAGTGGTTCGACTACAGCGAGCGGCGCATGCGCAGCGCGATCGGCAGGCTGCAGAG
Source organism: Conexibacter sp. (assembly GCA_035473605.1). Taxonomy (GTDB): domain Bacteria; phylum Actinomycetota; class Thermoleophilia; order Solirubrobacterales; family Solirubrobacteraceae; genus Conexibacter. Next base: position 2,233 of record DATIOB010000170.1, on the reverse strand, counting down.
CGGCACGATCGAGGTCACCTCGATCCACGACCGCTTCCCCGGCCTGCCCGACGGGCTCGAGCTGCGGATCGGGGTGAGGGTCGACGCCGAGCAGGAGGCGATCGAGGTCGACCTGCGCGACAACGTCGACTGCCAGCCCTGCGGCCTGAACCTGACCGAGTCGACCTCGCGCACGGCCGCGATGGTGGGGATCTTCAACAGCTTGCACGACGAGATCCCGCTCAACAGCGGCGCGTTCCGGCGCCTGCGCGTGCTGCTGCGCGAGAACTGCATCGTCGGAATCCCGCGCCACCCGGCCAGCTGCTCGGTCGCGACGACCAATGTCGCCGACCGTGTCTCATGCGGCGTGCAGCGCGCGCTCGCCGAGCTGTGCCCCGGCGCGGGGCAGGCGGAGGTCGGGTACGTGATCCCGCCCGCCGACGGCGTCATCTCCGGCAGCGACGAGCGCGGGCCGTTCGTCAACCAGATCTTCCTCGCGGTCGGCGGCGGCGCCGCCAGCCCGCACGCCGACGGCTGGTTCACGGCCGCGCACGTCGGCAACGCGGGGCTGACGCTGCTCGACAGCGTTGAGATGGACGAGGCGCGCTTCCCGATCCGCGTCCACGCGCGCGGGCTGCTGCCCGACAGCGAGGGCGCCGGCCAGCAGCGCGGCGCGCCGGCCGCGATGGCGGAGTTCGGTCCGGTCGGCACCTCGCTGACGCTGATGTATGCGCAGGACGGCTGCGAGTCGCCGGCGCTCGGCGCGCGCGGCGGCGGCGCGGGTGGTCGCGCACGCCAGTGGAAGCACGCTGCGGACGGGTCCAGGACCGAGCTGGAACCGGTCGCGCAGCTGGTGCTGGCGCCGGGCGAGCGCGTGCTCTCCCACACCTGCGGCGGCGGCGGGTACGGCTCGCCGCTGTCGCGCGATCCCGCCGCCGTCGCGCTCGACGTGCGCGAGGGCTGGATCGGCGCGCAGCGGGCGCTCGAGGCCTACGGCGTCGTGATCGCCGCCGACGGCGCGGTCGACGAGGCCGAGACACAGCGCCTGCGCCGCGCGATGCGCGCAGGCGAGGACGTCGCCGATGTCTGAGACGGTGGAGATCGTCGCCGTGACGCCCGCGCCGGCGCTGCGCAATGGCGGGCACGTCGTCGCGGAGGTGCTTGCGCGCCACGGGGTGCGTGAGATCTTCGGACAGGACTCGCCGGAGTGGCTCTACGAGGCACTCGACCCGTCGCAGCTGCGCGCGGTCACGATGCGCGACGAGCGCTCGGCCGGCTTCGCGGCCGACACGGTCGCACGGCTGACCGGCCGCCCGACCGTCGCCGGCGGGATCCACGGCCCCGGCGCGCTGAACCTGACGACCGCGCTGCTGGAGGCGCAGGCGGCCTGCTCGCCGCTCGTCGCGCTGATCAGCGGCGTCGAGACGACGACGTTCGGGAGCGGCGCCTTCCAGGAGGCCGACCACGTCGCGATCGCGAGGCCGCTCGTCAAATGGGCGGTGCGCGTCGAGCGGCCCGACCGTCTGGAGTCGAACCTCGACCGCGCGCTGCGGATCGCCGTCGCCGGCCGCCCGGGTCCCGTGCTGGTGGAGCTGCCCAACGACGTGATGCAGGCGCCGCAGCCAGCGCGGGGCGGTGGGGCGGACGCCGCGGGCGCGCTTGCGCCCGAAGCGGCCACCGGCGCGAGCGGCCTCGACGCGGTCGCGACGCTGCTCGCCGGCGCCGCGCGCCCGGTCCTGCTGGCCGGCAACGGCGCGCGCATGGCGGGTGCGGCGGACGCGCTCGTCGCGCTCGCCGAGCGGCTCGACGCGCCCGTCGCCGTGACCGCGATGGGCCGTGGCGCGTTCCCCGAGACGCACCCGCTGTTCGCCGGCGTCGCCGGCTTCATGTCCGACCGCGCCGACGGTTCCGGTGCCGTGGCCAACGAGGTGCTGCGCACGACCGACGTGCTGCTCGTGCTCGGCTCGGCGCTCGACGGCGTCACGACCGACGGCGGTCGCCTGCCGGGCGCGGACGCGACGATCGTGCGCGTCGACGTCGATCCTGAGCAGCCGGCCCGCAGCCGCCGTCCCGAGCTCGTCGTCCAGGGCGACGCGGCGGCGGTCGCGGCGGGGCTGCTGGATGCGCTCGGCGCGGCGCCCGCGTCCGCGCCAGCCGCGGACGGCGCGGCGTCTGCGTCCGCGGCGGCACCGCAGACCGCCACCGCGCTGGCGCAGCGCTGGGCCGCGGTCGCGGCCGCGCAGGCCGAGCTGGG
>DATIOB010000169.1:0-4593 GCA_035473605.1 Conexibacter sp. | reverse complement strand
GACGGCCGGCCCGGATGCTGCCGCTCCCGTCGCGGCGACGGCCGCGAACGCGGCGATGGAACGGCGGATGCGTGGCATGGTGCTCCCGGCGGCGATGACAGTGGCCCGGAATCCTCGCAAACGACCGGCGCCGGTCGCGGGCGCGGGCTTGCAGAGGCGGTGCGGCGTCGCGGCGGCCGCCGGGCGCGGCCGCCCAGCGCGAGCGCGGTGTCGCTCCCTACGGCGCCGCGATGATCAGCCGGACCGCGCCGGGCTGCGCGATGCGCAGCCGCAGCGGGCAGGCCGGGCCGGAGGCCGAGATCGTGCAGGGGCGCCGCGTGACCGTTCCGCGCGTGAGCGCCGGCAGCACGCTCGGCAGCGCCCACACCGCAGCGTCGAGCGCCTCGCCCGGCTGCAGCCGCTCGGTGTCGAGCACGAGCGCGCGGCCGTGTGCGCGCACGCGCCAGTGCGCGCGTCGATAGGTCGTGCCGTTCTGCAAGCGCCAGGCGCCGAACAGCCGCAGGTCGCCGCCGCGGCCGTCGGCGTGCGCGAGCACCAGCCGCGCCGTCCCGCGCGGGGTCCGCAGCAGCCAGCCGGAGGAGATCCCGTGCCGCTGCGGCCGCGCCGCCAGCAGGTCGCGCCAGCCGCCCGCGCCGTCGCTGACCTTCACCGCCGCCAGCCCCTGCTGGTAGCGGCCGTCGCCCTGCGTGCGCCGCGCCGACAGCGCCCACCACAGCTCCGCTCCGCGGCCCGACACGAGCCGCGAGCCGCCGAGGTCGGCGACGAGGTGACCGTCCGCGTCGGCCGGGATGCGGCCGACCGGGACGCCGTCGGGCCAGCGGTCGGCGGCGTCCTGCAGCAGGTAGAGCGTCAGGCCGTTGTACTGCGTCATCGACGCGTAGCCGTCCATGATCGTCGCGTCCCACGCCTGCCGCAGCCCCGGCACGACCGGGATCGTGCCGTCCTGAAGCGTCCCGTGGACGCGCACCAGCCGCTCCATCGCGCGCTCGGCGAAGGCGCGCCAGGTGCCCGCGGCGGGACCGCGGTCGGAGGCGCGCATCGCCCCGAGCGCGACCGCCGCCGCCAGCACCCACGACTGCTCCATGCTGCGCCCGCCGGGCGTCAGCGCGCCGTCGGGCGCCATCAGCGCGAGCGCGTAGCGGCCGGCCTCGCGGCGGACCTGCAGCGCCTGCTCGTTGAAGGCGCCGGGCGCCGACTGGTAGACGCGCTCGAGCAGCAGCGTGCTGAAGAGGTGGTAGGCCGGCGGCTGCCACGGCGGGTCCGACAGCGCCCGCGCCATCCCGAGCCGCGCGATCTGGAAGCGGGGACCGGCGTTGCGCGGCATCAGCCGCGAGACGATCCGGCGCACCTCGACGCGCAGCGCGTCGGCGTCGGCCGCGATCCCGCCGGGCGTGCCGACGAGGCCGGCCTGCGCCAGCTCGGCGGCCCCCGCGGCGAAGACGAGCCGCCAGTTGTCGTAGCCGTCGGTCGAGGAGAAGGCGCGACCGCGGAACGGCGGGATGCGGCCGATCCAGTCGATCAGCGAGGGCCCGATCCGCTCCCATGCCTTGGTGGGCAGACGTCCGGCCTGGCCGTCGCGCAGCAACGAGGTGGCGCCGAGCACGTGGAACGGGTCGCTCTGCGGATCGCGCCGCAGCGTGCCGAGCACCTGCGCGACCGCCGCCCGCTCCAGCTGCTCGTCACCGCTGCGCGCGGCGGCGCGCAGCTGCGCCTGCGCGAGCATCAGCGTGCCGTAGTTGAAGGCGCCGTAGGAGGGTTCGAGCAGGTCGCGGACGGCGCCGTTGTCGTCGGTCAGCCGCACCCACGCGCGCTCGACCCCGCCGGCCCAGCGCGCGACCTCCTCCCCGCTCCAGGCGCGGGCGGACGCGGCGGCGGACGGGGCGGGCGGCGCGGCGGCGTGCGCCGGCGCGACGGTCACGAGGACGCCCGCGAGCGCCGCGATCAGCGCGATCAGCGCAGCGCGGAACGGGACCGCGCGAGGCGGCCGTGATGACTGCTTCTCCACACCCGCTTCAACGGGCGCCGCCGCGGAAAAGAGCGGGAACGCGCCTTGCCGATGGTCGCGATCTGCGCCTCACGAAGGTCGTGTTCAGCGCCTGACGATCGTCAGGTTCAGCGTTCTCGGGTTCCGCGGGTGCGGGGCGAGTCAGGTGAGCGCGCGGCCGTCGGCCTTGACGACCAGCCACAGGCCGCCGAACTCGTCGACGTTCTGGCACAGGACGACGCCGGGCGAGTCGCTCACGTAGTAGTACATCGGCTGGCCGCGGTAGGTCAGCTGGCGCCGGCCGTCGGCGCGGCGGGTCGTGCCGATCAGGTCGGCGTCGGCACCGCGGCCGGCGACCGGCGCGCCGCTCGCGAAGACCGGCGGCCAGGCGCGGGCGCAGTCGCCGTAGCAGCGCGGGCGGCTGGTCGTCTCGCGCTCGAACAGGTAGAAGGCCTGGCCGCGGCCGTCACCGAGGATCGGGCCGAACTGCGATCTGACGAGCCGCACGACGACGCCGCGCTTCGGGCGAGGTCTCGCGGCCGCGTCCGCTGTCGGGGTGGGCGTCGCCGCCATCGCGGCAGCGGTGCCCGTCCGCATCGCGGCCGCCTCGCGCGTCACCGCGGGCGCGGATGTTCCCGCAGCGTGCTCACCGTCGGACGCTTCCACGCCGCCGCAGGCGGCGAGGGTGCTGGCGAGCAGGAGGATGACGAGCGGGCGGCGCATGCGGGACTCCTGAGGAGCCTACTCCGAACCTCCGTCGACGCACATGAAAGCGGTGTGGATCGAGGCGTCATCATGCGCGCGTGCGCGTCCTGCTGACCTTCGCGGGCGGTCGCGGCCACGCCGTCCCGCTGCTGCCGCTCGCACGTGCGCTGCGCGCCGCCGGCCACGTCGTCGGCTGCAACGGCCGGGCGGCGGTCGTCGCCGAGCTGGGCGCGTTCGGCGAGCGGCTCCCCGACCCCGACGACGCCGGACCGGAGCCGACCGCGATCGCGCCGCTGCTCGCGCCCGACGTCGCGCGCGAGGAGGCGGTGCTGCGCGACGGCTTCGGCGGCGCGGTCGCGCGGCGGCGGGCGACGAGCGTGCGCGCGCTGTGCGAGCGGTGGGCGCCCGACCTGATCGTGCGCGACGAGCTGGACTTCGGCGCGCTCGTCGCCGCCGAATCGCTCGGCCTCCCCCACGCGACCGTGCTGGTCAGCGCCAGCGGCGCCTTCGTGCGACCGCAGCTGGTCGCCGCGCGGCTCGACGCGCTGCGCGCCGCGCACGGTCTCCCGCCCGATCCGGAGCTGGCCGAGCCGGCGCGTCACCTCGTCCTCTCCCACTGCCCGCCGCGTTTCCGCGACCCGGCCTTCCCGCTGCCGGCGACGGCGCTCGCGTTTCGCGCGCAGGCCGGCGGCGGCCGCGAGGGCGAGCCGCACTCGCCCGACGCCCTCCCCGGCGCGCCGACCGTCTACGCGACCCTCGGGACGATCTTCAACGCCGAGTCGGGCGACCTCTTCGCGCGCCTGCTGGAAGGGCTGCGCGCGCTCCCGCTCAACGTCGTCGTGACCGTCGGCAGAGGGCTCGATCCGCGCGCCTTCGGCCCGCAGCCTCCGCACGTGCGCGTCGAACGTCATCTGCCGCAGACGGAGGTGCTCTCGCGCTGTGACCTCGTCGTCAGCCACGGCGGCTCGGGCACCGTGGTCGACGCGCTCGCGGCCGGGCTGCCGTCGGTGCTGCTGCCGCTCGGCGCCGACCAGCTGCTGAACGCCGCGCGCTGCGAGGCGCTCGGCGTCGGCGTCGCGCTGGACCCCGTGCGCGTCACGCCGCTCGCGATCGGCGCCGCGGTGACGCGCGTCCTCGGCGACCGCGCGATCGCCGCGGCGGCGCGCGCCTTCGCGCGGGAGATCGCGGCGCTGCCGAAGCCGGACGCGTGCGTGCCAGCGCTCGAGCGGATCGCTTCCGCAGGCGCCGCCGCTGCTGGTACGGTCGCTCCATGATCAGGTGCACGTCTCTCCTCGCAGCCGCGGCGGTCGCCTTCGCGGCGCTCACCGCCGGCGCGCATGCCGGTGCTCCAGACGGCTCGGCCGCGGCGACGCCGACGCTGCTGCGGCTCGACGGGATCGGCCCCCTCAGACTCGGGATGACGCGCGCCGCGGCGCTCAGAACGAGATGGCTCGCCAACCGCGCGCCCGGCTGCGAGCTGGGCGGCAGACCGTTCCCGATCACCTACCAGCTGAGCGGCCCCGCGGCCCCGGCCGGGGTCGTCGGCTCGGCCGAGTTCCAGAACGACAGACTGCGCAACCTCTCCTTCCGCAGAGGCGTGCGGACGGCGACCGGCGTCGTCGTCGCCAGAACGACCGCGCTCGGCATGGTCAACCGCTACAGAGACGCCGGCTTCGCCGCGAGAGCGCAGTTCGTCGACGTCTTCCAGGGCACGTTCGTGATGGTCAGAAGAGGCGGCAGACAGGTGATCAGCGGCTTCGCCAGAGGCAGAACGACGGCGAGACGGCCGCTCTTCACGCTCGCGATCCCGTACGTGCCGACCTGCGAGTAGGGGCTTCGCCGCGGAGGTTCCACGCCGGCGCGCCGCGCTGAGCAGCGGGGCTTCGCCCCGGAGGTTCCACGCC
>DATIOB010000168.1:0-4849 GCA_035473605.1 Conexibacter sp. | reverse complement strand
AGGCGTGCCCGAAGTCGCCCGCGATCGCGGCGACCGCTTCGCGCAGCAGGCGATGCTCGTCGCTCTCGACGAGCGCGAGCGAGGGGGATGTGGTGGCCATGGCCGCAACGCTAGGCCGGCGCCGGCCGCGCCGGGACTGTCGCCTCCGACAGTCGCGCGCTCACGCCGCGGCGAGGCTCGCGACGACGCGCGTGCCGCCGCCCGGCCGCGCGCTGACGCGCAGCGTCCCGCCCTGCTCGCCGACCGTCCGCCGCAGCGCGGCGAGCCCGTGCTCGGGCCGCTCGACGACGCCGGCGTGGCCGCAGCCGTCGTCCTCGATCGTCAGCCGCAGCCGCTCGCCGCCGACCAGCTCCAGGCGCACCGTCGCACGGCAGGGGCCGGCGTGCTTGGCGACGTTGACGAGCGCCTCGCGCGCGACCTTCACGAGCGCGTCGCTGAGCGGCCGCCGCAGGTCGCGCGCCCGCGCCGCCGCGTCCTCGGCGACGTGCAGCCGCGCGGTCAGCGCGAACTCGTCCTCGACGCTGGAGACGATCGAGACCAGCCGCGTGGCGATGTCGGCCGCCGGTTGGCTGGAGAGGCGGTGGATCACCGCGCGGATCGCGGTGTCGCCGCGGATCAGCAGCCCGCGCGCGCGGGCGATCCCGTCGGCGGCGGCATCGTCGAGGTCGTCGCGCTGGAGGATCGCGTCGAGGCTCAGCTGCGCGGCGAAGAGGATCTGCGCGACGTCGTCGTGGAGGTCGTCGGCGATCCGCTGGCGCTCCTGCATCTTCGCCAGCTCGGCGCGCTGGCGCCGGTAGCGCTCGGTCGCGCCGGCGAGCGCGACGAGGTTGGCCATCCGCGCCAGCGCGCGCCGCTCGGCGCGCGCGAACGGCTGGCCGCGCCTGCGGTAGGCGGCCAGCGTCCCCATCCGCTGGCGGCTCAGCAGGACCGGCACGTAGAAGGCGGCCCAGCCGGGGTCGCCGGCGCCGGTCGGGCCGACGACGTAGGCGCGGATGCCGGGCTCGTCGCCGGCCTCCTCCAGCACCGTCCCCTCGCGCGCGTGGTCGCGCGGGCCGCGGCGCGCGAGCAGCGGCGCGCCGTCCTCGTCGACGATCGCCAGCAGGTTCGCGTCGGTCGCCTCGCACAGCTCCTCCAGCGCCGGGACCAGCACGCCCTGCGCGTCGTCGCCGGAGGCGACCGCGACCGCCACGCGCGCGAGGATCCCCTCCAGCCGCTGCTGCGCGCGCAGGCGGAAGATCGTCGTCGCCAGCTCGACGACGCTCGCGATCCGCGGCGCCAGCGCGAGCGCCCGCTCGACGTCGGCGAGCGTGAACGGCCGCGGCGCGTTGGCGACGTGCAGCACGCCGACGTCGGGCAGCGTGACCGACAGCAGCCGCCGGATCCCGAAGACGTCGACGTACTGCTGACGGATGCCGGCGTCGCCCTCGGAGGCGTTGCTGAGGTGCGCCTGACCGGTCGTGAAGACGCGCGCCGAGTTGCTGCACGGGTCGAAGATCGAGACCTGGTGGGAGGCCGCGACGGCGGCGTCGGCGCCGAACGAGCCGGGGATCATCTGCAGCACGTTGCGCTGGCGGTCGGCGACCATCACGCCGCACAGCGCGCCGCCGAAGCGCGGGCCGACGACGGCGGCCAGGGCGGTGCTCAGCTCCTCGAGGTCGTGCGCGGAGAGGACCAGCCGCTCCAGCTCGCCGAGCGGCTCCTCGCGGCCAGCCGCGCTCGGGCGGCGAGCGGCCAGCCCGAGCGCCAGCGCCAGCTGCGCGGCGAAGGTCGCGATCAGCTCGGGATGCTCGAACGGCTCGCCGTCGCGCTTGAGCGCGTAGAGGGCGCCGAGCCGCTCCCCCTCCAGCAGCGCATCGGCGCCGAGCACGCCCTCGAAGGCGAGCGCGAGATGGGCGGTCCCGCGCTCGGCCAGCCCGCGCTCCAGCCCGTCGACCTCGCGCCGCCGCAGCCCGTCGGCGGCGAGCACCTCCGGCGCCCCCTCCCCGCCGTCGGAGAGCACGACGACCGCCTCGCCGCCGAGCGTCCGGCGCGCGGCGGCGGCGAGCGCGGCGACCGCGGCCGGCGGCTCCTGCACGGCAGTCGGCGCGGCCGCGCTCACGTCTCCGGCCCGGCGATGGCCGCCTCGCCGGCCGGTGCGATGAAGCCGGTGCGGATCGCCTTCGCGATCAGCTCGGTCTTCGTGCGCGCCTCGAACTTGGCCTTCAGCTTCTGCACGTGGAAGCGGACGGTCGACTCGGAGATGAAGAGGCGGTTGCCGATCTCCTGGTTGGTGAAGCCCTGCGCCGCCAGCTCCAGCACGCGCTCCTGCTGCGGCGTCGGCCGCGCGCCGCTCATGCGGCTCTCGACGAGCGCGTGCAGCTGCTTGACGATCTGCGGGCCGGCGGCGGCGCCGGGCGCCGCGCCGCCCTCCATGATCCGCTCCAGCGCCGCCATCAGCTCCGGCAGCCCGGCGGCCTTCGTGACGTAGGCGGCGGCGCCGGCGTCGAGCGCGCCGCGGACGGTCTCCTCGCTGAGGTAGGTGGTCAGGATCACGACCGCCGTGCTGGGGAAGTCGCGCGTCAGCTCGCGCGTCAGGTCCTCCCCGCGCATGTCGGGCAGGCGCAGGTCGACGAGCGCGACGTCGGGCAGCGTCCGCCGCACCAGCCGCAGCGCCTCTCTGCCGGTCGCGGCCTCGCCCACGACCTCGATCCGCGCGTCGTTGGAGAGCGTCGCCCGGACGCCCTCCCGGACGATCTCGTGATCGTCGACGATCATCACCCGCATCGCTCTCTCCTCGTGCCATGCCCGTCCCCGGCGCGCAACCTACCGCCGAGTCGGTTCGATACCGACCTTACATCGCGGAAGAGGCGGCGCGGGAAAAATCCCGCGCCGCCCCGCCCGCGCTCCTACACGGCGGCCGCCTCGCGCAACGCGCCGGCCGCCGGCAGCGTCTCCAGCTCCGAGGTCGCCACGTCGATCCCGAGGCTGGCCGCGCAGCCCGGGCAGAAGTGCTCGCGCGTGGTGACGCGCGGCTCCTCCAGCCGGTCGCGGACGATCATCTCCATCTGCTCGTAGCGCTCGGCGATCGGCAGCTCGCGCAGCACCGCGCCCTCGCGCCAGTTGCCGCTCGCCGGCGCCAGCTGCTCGGCGCAGGAGGCGCAGCTCCACCACTCCTCGTCGCGCACGAGCGAGATGCCGATGTTGGCCGGCGCGCGCAGCGCTCTGCCGGGCTCGGCGCCGATCCGCTCGCGGCGGATCTGCGCGCGGGCGGCGTCGGTCGCGGCCGCGTCCAGCTCGCTGCCGTCGAGCACGACGCCATAGACGTGCGCGGCGTGACCGGCGGTGACGTAGCCGTCGAGCACGTCGCGCACGACCAGCTCCGGCGCCCGCAGCAGCGGGTCGCCGAGGCCGGCGCCGCCGCCGGCGGTCGCGACGAAGACGTCGCCGACGGCGAGGTTGATGTGCGTCAGCTTCGAGCGCACTCTCTCCGCGCGCCCGTCGAGCCGCGCCATCGTCGGCAGCGTCTGCGCCGCCAGCAGCGCCGGCACGTTCGACTCGCGCACCGGGTGGAAGCTGCCGGCGCTGCCGGGGTAGCCGCCGCCGACGCCGTGCGGCGGCACCTGCGCGCAGGCGTTGAAGCAGGGGCCGGACATGCCGCTGCCGTCGGTGATCGCGTACGCCTGGTCGAGCGACTGGCCGCCGCGCATCTGGCCCGGTCCGCCGGAGTTGGCGACCAGCCGCCGCCACAGGAACAGGACCGGGTCGGCGCCCTCGTGGTTCTCGATGTCGGGGATGCCGCCGCCGGTCGTGCAGGTGAGGCCGTAGGCGTCCTGGCCATCGTTGATCGTCTGCGCGCCGCCGCCGGAGCCGATCGCGTTGTCGGGGTAGAAGATCACCGAGACGCCGCCGTGCTGGTTGGTGCCGAAGAGCGCGTTGCCGGGGAAGCCGTCCTGGTGCTGGCCGGCGATGCGGCTGCGCAGGACGGGGTCGTCGCTGAGCGCCAGCGCCTGGCAGAGCACGTCCTTGGAGAGCTTGCAGGCGCGCATGCCGACCTCGGAGTGGGCGTTGCTGACCGGCGCCGGCGGGACCGAGTTGACGATCGTCCCCGGCTCGCCGATGTCGACGCTGATCGGCCGCCAGAGACCGCCGTTGACCGGCAGGTCGCCGTAGACGAGGACGGTCATCAGCCCCGTCATCGCCTGGCCGAACATCGGCCCCTCGGTCGAGTTGACGAAGGCGTCGATCTGCGGCACGCCGGAGTACGTGTAGCGCAGGTCGGTGCCGTCGACCTCCAGCCGCACGCGCAGCTCCAGCAGCCGGTCGGGGCCCTCGTGGCCGTCGAACTCGTTCCAGTCGACCGCCTCGTAGACGCCGTCGGGGATCTTCGCGATCCGCTCGCGCAGGACCTGCTCGCTGAGGTCCTTGTTGATCTCGCAGTAGCGCTTGTGGTTCTCGAGCCCGAACTCGTCGATGATCTGCGTCAGCTTGCGCTCGCCGGTGCGGTTGGAGGCGACCATCGAGCGGATGTCGTTGAGGACGGCGACCGGCGCGCGCACGTTGGCGGCGATGTAGGTCTCCCACTCGGGATCGATCCGCCCGTCGCGGATGATCTTGATCGGCGGGAAGCGCATCCCCTCCTGGTAGACGTCGTGCGCCCCCGGCGCGTAGCCGGAGATGCCGACGCCGCCGACGTCGAGCACGTGCATGTTCGCGAACGACCAGCCGAGGTGCTCGCCCTCGTAGAAGGTCGGCATGATGATCGAGACGTCGCCCTGGTGCATCGCGCCGGCGGTGTGCGGGTCGTTGACGACCCAGCCGTCGCCGGGCTTCAGCTCGCCGTCGCCGACGAGGTCGATGATCGCCTTCGTGC